>CAZTFX010000082.1:0-9060 GCA_964613095.1 uncultured Muribaculaceae bacterium
GCAAATATGTTTTGAGATAGTCCTTTAGTTTTTATTTCAATTTTCCGGACTTTCTTCAACAATTCATTAGAATCCATTTATAGTACTAAAATATTATTAAGGTACTGCTATCTTATCCAAGATTTCACTTATAACTTCATCGGCACTGATATTATTTGCTTCTGCTTCATAAGATAGACCGATACGATGGCGTAGTACATCGTGACATACAGCTCTAATGTCTTCAGGTATCACATAACCGCGATTTTTCAAAAAAGCATACGCACGAGCTGCGCGCGCCAAACTGATTGAAGCACGTGGAGAAGCTCCAAATGAAATAATACTAGTCAAGTCATTCAATCCATAATCACTTGGGAAACGTGTTGCAAATACGATATCTACAATATATCTTTCAATCTTTTCATCCACATAGATTTTATTTACTAATTCACGTACCTCAACAATCTCTTCAGGCTTGATTAATGCCATCACGTTTGTTGTAATTGAATTGATATTTTGACGTACAATCAACTTTTCCTCCTCTTTATTAGGATATCCTATCGTAACTTTCATCAAGAAACGGTCAACTTGAGCTTCAGGAAGCGGGTATGTTCCTTCTTGTTCAATAGGGTTCTGTGTTGCCATTACAAGAAATGGATTGTCAAGCTTGAATGTATTATCTCCAATAGTTACTTGACGTTCCTGCATTGCTTCTAGCAATGCACTTTGTACTTTTGCCGGAGCACGGTTTATTTCATCCGCCAATACAAAGTTTGCAAATACAGGACCTTTCTTAACCTCAAATTTCTCATTTTTTACGCTGTACACCATTGTTCCTACAACATCAGCCGGAAGTAAATCCGGAGTAAATTGAATACGACTATACTTAGCGTCAACCAATGTTGCAAGAGTCTTTATTGCTAGAGTTTTAGCCAATCCCGGTACACCTTCCAATAAAATATGTCCGTCGGCTAATAATGCAATAAGCAATGAATCAACCAAGTGTTTTTGTCCTACTATAGTTTGATCCATTCCTTTTGTTATCATATTCACAAAATTGCTCTTACTGGCAATCAAGTCATTAAGTTCTCTAATATTGACAGATTCGTTCATCGTTACAAACTATTTTTGTTTTCAATTTTCTATATTATTTCTTTATATTGCAAATATATGACTTTACTAAATAATACAACAATTGATAGGAGTTAATTTATAATATTTTAAGTTAGTAATGTTAAATTATAATATCTTTTCAGCAAGTTCTTTTGCTTTTTTCACACTTTCTTCATCGTTTTTATCAATACCATATTTTTCTTTAGGGGGTATCACGACAACTAGACCGGGAGATACTTTATTTGGATTGGATATCTTAGCCTTATTCTCTTCATAAATATAAACCCAGAACTCATATCTACCATAGTACTTTCGAGACATCTTGGTTAAGAAATAATTAGAACGAACTGTATCTGTAACAGCCTTAGATATTTCAAGTTCTGTTACATTAACAGTATCCGATTTATGTAAAACCGTATCATCAGGAACTATGTTATGTACAATTGTATCAGATAATACGTTTCCCTCTTCACTGTATGAAATAAAATCGCCAAAACAACTTTCACACACGGTAATCGCAACCACACCTATTATAATACAAGCTAATATTCCTCCTAAGAAACCCCATATAAACGATTTCCGCTTTTCGGTTTTAACCTCTTCCTCATATTCATTTTCACCTATATTACTTGATGAAAAGACTGAAGAAGATTTTGTGGTATCTTCATTATGGTGTTCTTCTTTTTTATTGTTTTCTTCTGTGTCTTCTTTTCCTACTGTAGTTTCAATTATTTCAGTATTTTCTAAAACCACTTCATTTGTATCAATTAATTCATTTTCCTGTTTTTTTTCATCCAATCTTATTTCTTCCTCCACAGAAATCGTTTCACTAACAAATGGAGGTGGGAGAGTTTCTTTACTTCCTATTTCTGCTACTTCTTTTTTTTCTTCAACAATATCATTGTCTATTGTTGCAAGTTCTTTCAAATCGTCTTCTGTAATATCATCATCCAGAATAACAGTTTCAAAACCTTCAAATGGCGTATTTATTGCATCGGCTAGTATTTTGTCGGGAGTAAAGCTCACACGACGATGAGCCGGTATTTCCATATCCTCACCGGTATTAACATTCACACTCTTACGAGCAGCTATTTCGGTTACTTTAAATGTGCCTAAATTCTTTATCTTAACCGATTCTCCCTGCTCCAGACGTTCTTTCACCACACCGAATAATTCTTTCAAGAACAATTCACTTACTCGCTTCGAAGTATTTGTAAGCTCGGCAATTGTATCAACCAGTTCCGGAAAAGCTATTTTATTATTCATTATTACATCTATTTATTAAAATAATTCAACAGCCGAATAAGACTATTTTCCTCTTTCCATTTAATATTATTCAACTTTATAAATTCTTTAATTTTTTTATTGTCTTTTTTATCCACAAATGACACTATAGCCTTCTTATTTGCGTCTATGACAACACCATTAATATATAAATAGTATTGATTAACTATATTTAATTCTTTATTCTCATTTATTTTTGAAACAACTCTATATGCAACGTTTCCTCTTTCTGCAGGGAAACTATGTAAATCTTTCACAAAACTTCTCTTAAGCACCATGTTTCCATTATTTCTACCAACCGCCTCAAGCATAACATCATCATAACAAATATATAAAGTATAATCAATCACCACACTATCAATATCATTTACAATACATTCATACTTATTTCCATCATCTTTACTTATATAATGCAACTTTGAATCACACAAAAATATATTAAATTTCTCTTTATTGAGAATCACCACCCCATTCGCACCTTTTTTATGATATGCTGTCCCTTCTGTAAATTCCTCTAATAAATACGGATATGCAGCCGTAGGTCTATATTTTCGCCCTTCCACATATTCTTCAGCTAATTTATATTCTTGCGCAGAAGATATTCCAGTCACACAAAATAAACATATTATTATAATATAGCTTTTTATCATAATTATTTGATTTTAGATTTAAGTAATGTACTGGGTTTAAATGTTAAAGTAATTTTTGGTGGTACAAGCATACGCTTACCTGTACCGGGATTCACTACTATACGTTCCAATTTCTTCTTACCCTCAAAAGTTCCAAAACCCGGTACTGCAATACTATCTAATTCTCCGCATCGTTCCTTTATAATAGTTACAAATGCTTCCAATAATTTAGTAACATCCCCACTGTTTCTCCCCATCCGTTTTGCAATTGTTTCTTGTAATTGTTTATTATCCATAGTATATGTATATCACTTATTTTACAAAATTACCAATTTATCATCACACATCACACATCCATTAACATTTATTTTATAATGTATAAATAAGACATCAATATTGTTGCGGATATTTAGTTATAGTATCAAGAAAAAGCAGTATTTTTGCAATACTATGTACGAACCGTTAGCAGAAAGATTAAGACCGAAAACTCTCGATGAATACATCGGGCAAAAACATCTTGTAGGTGAAGGTGCAATTCTACGTCACATGATTGAATCTGGCAATATTGCCTCATTTATATTATGGGGGCCTCCCGGTGTAGGTAAAACAACTATTGCACGCATTATCGCCGAACAAGCAAAAGTTCCATTCTATACACTTTCTGCTGTGACTTCCGGAGTAAAAGATGTGCGTGATGTTATTGAACGATGTAAACATGATACACAAAGCATGTTTTCCAAAGGTCGCCCTATTCTTTTTATTGACGAAATTCATCGCTTCAACAAGTCTCAACAAGATTCTCTTCTAGGAGCCGTTGAAAATGGTACTGTAACTCTTATTGGTGCAACTACAGAGAACCCATCATTCGAAGTAATTCGCCCCCTTTTATCCAGAGCACAAGTTTATGTACTAAACCCTCTTGAAAAAGATGATTTATTAGAATTACTCAACAGAGCTATATCGACTGACAAAATTTTCTCTAATAGAGAAGTAAGAATAGAAAGTACTGAAGCTTTATTACGATTTTCAGGGGGCGATGCACGCAAATTACTTAACATTTTAGACATAATCATGCAATCGGTATCAGTTCATGAACCATTTGTAATCAACGATGAAATTGTTACACAACGATTGCAACAAAACCCCATGGCATTTGATAAAAACGGAGAACTACATTATGACATAATATCTGCTTTTATCAAGAGTGTGCGAGGCAGTGATCCGGATGCCGCCATTTATTGGCTTGCACGCCTCATTGCCGGCGGTGAAGATCCCAAATTCATTGCACGTCGTCTCGCCATTCTTGCAAGTGAAGACATAGGACTAGCCAATCCCAACGCACTTTTACTAGCCAATGCCACATTCGATATTTTACAAAAAATCGGTTGGCCCGAAGGTCGAATCCCTCTTGCCGAATGTACCATTTATCTTGCGACATCACCTAAGAGCAATTCAGCCTACATGGCAATAAATTCCGCACTTGAATTTGTTGAAAAAACAGGAAATTTACCGGTACCGCTTCATCTTCGTAATGCCCCAACCAAACTCATGGAAGAGCTTGGATATGGTGCAGATTACAAATATGTACATAATTATCCGGGAAATTTCGTACAACAAGAATATATGCCTGTTGAAACACATCATCCCACGTTCTGGAACGCATGCAACAACCCGTCCGAAGCAAAAATGACAGAACGAATGGAAAATTTATGGAACAAAAACATGTCTCATTAAACGTTTTTTTAGACTAATTCTAAGGATTAATGCGCTTTATTCTTTAACTTTGCAACGAAAAGTGCATAAGGGTATTTTATACCCTTGCGTATCTATAAAACTTGAATAATTTATAACTTAATACATTTATAACACAGATATTATGAGTTTGAATATCGTAGTTTTGGCAAAACAAGTGCCAGATACTCGTAATGTGGGCAAAGATGCGATGAAAGCCGACGGTACAATCAACCGAGCAGCCCTTCCTGCAATCTTCAATCCTGAAGATTTGAACGCATTGGAACAAGCCTTGAGATTAAAAGACGAACATCCGGGTTCTAAAATCACATTGTTGACAATGGGGCTTCCTCGTGCAGCAGAAGTAATTAGAGAAGGTTTGTATCGTGGTGCTGATACCGGTATTGTACTTACCGACAGAGCTTTAGGTGGTGCCGACACTTTGGCCACTTCTTATTCTCTAGCTGCAGCAGTAAAACACCTGAAAGATTATGATATCATCATAGGTGGTCGTCAGGCTATCGACGGTGATACAGCTCAAGTAGGTCCACAGATTGCAGAAAAACTGGGTCTTCCACAAGTAACCTATGCTGAAGAGGTTTCTGTTAAAGATGGTAAAGCCACTATCAAGCGTCGTATTGAAAGCGGTTCAGAAACTGTAGAAGCACCTCTTCCTCTTGTCGTTACCGTTAATGGCTCGGCTGCTCCATGCCGTCCACGTAACGCACGTCTTATCCAAAAGTACAAATATGCCGTTACCCCTAGTGAAAAAGCTGCACTAAGCGAAGAACAAGCAGCCAGACTAACAGGACGTGACTATCTTAATCTTATGGAGTGGAGTGCTGCCGATGTAGAAGCAGATCCAAGCCAAATAGGTCTTAACGGTTCTCCGACAAAGGTTAAAACTGTTGTGAATGTAGTATTCACTGCTAAAGAAAGTAAGCAACTTGATGGTACCGATGAAGCCGGAATAGAAGAATTAATCAAAGATTTAATTGCAAACCACACTATCGGTTAATTTATCAAACAAAACACATTAAAAATTATGGCAGATCTAAATAATTTAATAGTATACTGTGAATTTGAGGATGGTAAAGTTGCCGATGTGAGCCTTGAGCTTCTTACTAAGGGTCGTAAACTAGCCTCAGAACTAGGAGTTAAGTTGGAAGCCATCGTAATTGGCGACAAACTTGAAGGTATAGAAAACCAACTATATCCTTATGGTGCTGACGTTGTATATAAAGCAGAGGATTCTCGTCTTTACCCATACACATCACTACCACACTCATCTATTCTTATCAATTTATTTAAAGAAATTAAGCCACAAATATGCTTGATGGGTGCAACTTGTATTGGTCGTGATTTAGGTCCACGTGTATCTTCTTGCTTACATAGCGGTCTTACAGCAGATTGTACTTCTCTTGAAATAGGTGATCACAAAGATCCAAAGACAGGTACAGAATATCAAAACCTTCTATATCAAATCCGTCCTGCTTTCGGTGGTAACATTGTAGCTACTATTGTAAATCCGGAATGCCGTCCACAAATGGCAACTGTGCGTGAAGGTGTGATGAAAAAAGAAGTTTTTGATACTAATCACAAAGGAGAAGTAATTAATCTTGACGTAAATAAATACGTAAGTGATTCCGATTTTGTCGTAAGTATCATAGATCGTCACATTGAAAAATGTGATATCAATATCAAGAATGCTCCTATCATCGTGGCAGGTGGTTATGGTGTGGGCAGCAAAGAAAACTTTGACCTTCTTCACGAACTTGCCAATGTATTAGGCGGTGAAGTTGGAGCTTCACGTGCGGCTGTAGACGCTGGCTTTACTGAACACGCACGCCAAATCGGTCAAACAGGCGTTACAGTTCGTCCTAAGTTATATATCGCTTGTGGTATATCTGGTCAAATCCAACACGTAGCTGGTATGCAGGATAGTTCTATCATTATTTCTATCAATAATGATCCAAATGCACCTATCAACACAATTGCCGATTATGTAATTACCGGTAATATGGAAGATATTGTTCCAAAACTTATTAAGTATTACAAAAAGAACTCTAAGTAAAAAATCATGGCTAATTTCTATACAGATAATCCAGACTTGAAGCATCATCTTAATCACCCATTGATGCGCAAGATCGTTGAACTTAAAGAACGTAACTATACTGACGCAGAAAAGTTTGATTATGCTCCTTTTAATTTTGAGGACGCAATGGACTCTTATGACAAAGTTCTTGAAATAGTGGGAGAACTTTGTGGAACTACTATTGCCGAAAATGCAGAAAACGTAGATCATCAAGGTCCTCGCGTGGAAAATGGACGTGTAATCTATGCGAATGGAACTCAAGAAAACATCGAAGCATGCCGTAAGGCTGGATTGATGGGTATGGCAATGCCACGCCGTTTTGGTGGTCTTAACTTCCCTATCACTCCGTACATTATGGCAGCCGACATCGTTAGCCGTGCCGATACCGGATTTGAAAACCTATGGGGGCTTCAAGATTGTGCCGAAACAATTTATGAATTTGCCGATGAAGATCAAAAGCAACGCTATATCACTCGCGTATGTGCAGGGGAAACAATGTCGATGGACTTGACCGAACCCGATGCAGGTTCCGACCTTCAATCCGTTATGCTTAAAGCAACTCCACAAGAAGATGGTACTTGGTTGCTAAACGGTGTAAAACGTTTTATCACCAATGGTGATAGTGATATTCACTTGGTTCTAGCTCGTTCTGAAGAAGGAACAAAAGATGGTCGCGGACTTTCTATGTTCATTTACGACAAACGTAATGGAGGTGTAACAGTTCGTCGTATTGAAAACAAGATGGGTATCAAGGGATCTCCTACTTGTGAATTAGTTTACAAAAATGCTAAGGCTGAACTTTGCGGTTCTCGTAGATTAGGTCTTATTAAATATGTAATGGCTCTTATGAACGGAGCGCGTTTGGGTATTGCCGCACAATCGGTAGGTGTAAGTGAAATTGCATACCGTGAAGCTCTTGCATATGCACAAGATCGTCGCCAATTCGGTAAAGCCATTATCGAATTCCCTGCTGTAGCAGAAATACTTTCTACAATGAAAGCAAAACTAGATGCTTCTCGTTCACTTCTATATGCAACTGCCCGTTTCGTAGATATGTATAAAATATACGAAGACATTGCAAAAGAACGTACTCTTACCCCTGAAGAACGCGCTGAAATGAAGTATTACAGCAAGCTTGCAGACGCATGTACACCTATGGCAAAGGGTATGGGTAGCGAATTCTGTAATCAAAATGCTTACGATTGTATTCAAATCCATGGCGGTTCAGGTTTCATGAAAGATTACGCATGTGAACGTATCTATCGTGACGCACGTATTACTTCAATCTATGAAGGAACAACACAACTTCAAGTAGTTGCAGCAATTCGCCACGTCACCACAGGCACATACAGTAAGTTTATTCAAGAACTTGATTCTGCTGAATATGCTGAAAATTTGAAACCTTTACAAGCTAAACTACAAGCTATGACAGAAGTGTACGAAGCAGCACTTGCTAAAGTTTCCGATGTTAAGAACACAGCCTACACTGACTTCCAAGCTCGTCGTTTAGTAGAAATGGCAGGACACATTGTAATGGGATATTTACTTCTAGGGGACGCAAACCGTAATGAGAACTTTGCTAAATCGGCTCGTAATTATGTACGATTCGGAGAAGCTGAAGTTACTCGTCACGCTGATTTCATCAATAAGTTTGATCCCGTTTCACAAGCAGATTACACATACACAACTGCAGAATAATAAACAAGATTAATTTCCCAATAAAAGCACTGTTAGCATTTGTTTAACAGTGCTTTGTTTTTATGATATAATAAAAAAATGCGAGAATAAATCTCGCATTAAAAATTCAATATATTTTAAAGTTTTTTACTTCACAATAGTTACAATTAATGTTGCAACTGAAATAAGTGTACCAACTAATGAGAACGCTGGCGGCAATGTCCAAGAAGAACGTGCTTTTGAAGCATTTGGAGTTACATAAATTTGGTCATTTTGTTGCAAATTGAAATACGGTGAAAGTATTAAATCTTTGTCATTCAAGTCTAAGCGATGTATTTCACGCGTTCCATCTGCTTTTGTTCTAATCAACATTACATTATCACGTTTACCCATGATTGTCAGGTCTCCAGCCATGGCAAGAGCTTCTAGAATGGTAAATCTTTCGTTAGAAGCAGTATAGACACCGGGCTTTGCAACTTCCCCAAGTACTGACACTTTAAAGTTTTTAAAACGAATATCTATTCCAGGTGTTTCTGTCAAATATTTAGGAGT
>CAZTFX010000083.1:0-8797 GCA_964613095.1 uncultured Muribaculaceae bacterium
CTCAACCGCTTAATATCAGCGATTGAAACCTCTAATTCTATGCTTTATCGTTTTTATCGGACACTAATATTATAATTTACTTTTTATAGACATTTTACTGTGAAAATTTAACAAAAACAATATTATATTAAATATTAATTATTACTAATCTAAAAACTTAAGGATTTTTTCTCGAAAAACACTCTATCATAGTGAAAGAGCATGAGAATATGGCATAATCAGATCGGGATAGAAATCACCGAAGCTGATAACGCAACAGGGCTTTAATTCCAAACAAAAGATTTAAACTCATTCTTTTTTGGCAATAGGGGGATTAGATTATTGTGATTGAGTCGCGGATGTATCCTATGTAAATGATGAGTGAAAGGATGTATAATGCAACGGTGTTGTAAAGAAAGCGGTGATTGGCAGTCAAGTCGCGTTTGTTACGCCATATTTGGTAAAGGTGAATTGCTATCCAAGCAATTATAAACACCGACCAAAATGTCCATCCTTGTGTAATGCTTATTTTTATGTCACCTATATGTAATGTATAACCGGATTTTAAATAAATGAAAAGAATCGTTCCGATAGCTGCTATTGTAGCAATTACACGTCCTGTAACAAGCAGTGCAGAAGGGTGATTGCTGAAATATCGTAATACATATCTTACAATAGCCGGAGTGAATATAAATAATGCAAACACAAGGATTGCTCCAAATATCTGCTTATATAAAGGCATACTGAAATAGATTGCACTATAAGTGTTGTCCAATGTGAGTGTGGTTGCAATAAAAACAAGTGATGAAAGAAAAGAATTGTTTAAATTACCTTTTCGGCTATCGAATAGAAATACGCCGATGGAGAGTAATGTGAGAGATATGGTATTGAATATGCCAAATCCCAAATGATCAAAGATAGGAAGGTTTATGAGAGCATTAATTGCAACCAAAACAATAGAAAGAGCTCTTTTAGATTCTATTTTGTGTATAGCCATAGTGAGTGTTATTCTTTTTTATCCTTATTATAACCACCCATGACAGGAAGACTCCAATTATAGGCAACCGACAATACTCTAATTATAATGATAATTGCTGCACAGGCTATTTGTTGTATTACTGTTGTGCCTCCAAAGTGTTCAATACCGCAATATGCCAACCCTCCTGCTATACATGCTGTGGCATAAACCTCTTTTCGAAATATAAGAGGTTCTTCGTTAATAAGAATATCGCGTAATACTCCTCCGAAAGCTCCGGTAATCGTACCCATGATAATTGCTACCCACATGGGAAAACCGAAATCAATTGATTTTTGCATACCTATAACAACAAACAGGGCAAGACCTATTGTGTCGAATATGAAAACGGTGTGATCGAGGCGTACAAGATATTTCTTAAAAATGATAACAAGTCCTAATGCTATAGCCGTTACTACAAGATACCAATAACTTAACATCCAAAATGGTGTAGTGCTGAGAAACAGGTCTCGAATAGTTCCTCCACCTATTGCCGTAACAAGTCCGACGATGTAGGCTCCAAACCAATCAAAATGCTTTACGGCTGCAAGTCGGATTCCGCTTATAGCGAAAGCCAGTGTCCCGATTATTTCAACTATTAGTAGGAATGTAATTTCCATATGAATTAAGTACCTAATTTTAGCGACTGCAAAATTAGTAAAAAACAATAAAAAAGCAATGAGTATAATTACTCATTGCTTGTAGGATTATTGAATATTTGGGCAAGATATTAAAACTTGAAACTTGATCCAAAAGAGAAATTAAATTTAGCAGCATCAACAGGAATAACCTGTTTACTGTATTTAGCCAAAGCATAGTCTGCTCCAATGTAGAAATTTCCAAGACAAATTACTCCTCCCAATGAAGAGTGTGTGCTTGACACAGAACCATTAACTGCTGCTTTGAAATATTTACCGGGCTTGAAATTGGCTGAGATCATAGCTTCGTTATAAGATTTTGGAGTGCCGACCCTCATTGTTCCCAAGAAACCGAATGTTATTTTGTTTTTAAGTATTCCGTATTCAACTCCTGCTCTGAATGTGGTATAAAGCGATGATGTGTGTGATGTTTTTGAACCATCTTTTTTATATCTTATAAGCTCTTCAAGGCGGTCGCCTATGTCTTCGGCAGCGTCTTCAAATTTTTGACTATCTTCATCGGCTATGTTATCAAAACCACTATATTCAAAACTTTCATTTAAGTTTTTGTGAACCGTTGCGTCTTTCCAATTGATAAAACCTAAATCGGTAACAGCCAATGAAACGTTAAGATTGTTTTTAATTTTGTAGATGGCACCTAAATCTAATCCCAATCCATAACCTCCAAGATTAAATGAGTAATCAAAGTCATCGATTTCTCCATTATCTTTTGTAATAAGGTTAATACCTTTAGATGCAGTGAAAGAACTATTTTGTTGAATCATCCATTTATCGGCACTCATGTATATGCGCATGCTTTCGATGTCGGCATTGGCATAACCTGCACCAAGCAGAACTTTAACTTTTGCTCCTACTTTTAGTTTACTATTAATATTGCGTGAATGTCCTAATGCAATTTCACCATAATTCATAGAACGTGCACCGGCATTATCTATATTGTATTCGGTAACATCGCTTTCCTGCCCTGCTTTCATAAAGGTGAAAATATCTTTTGGTAAATATATTCCGGTGTGACTTCTTACTGAAATACCGATAGAATTAACTCCGCCAAACGCCTTAAATCCAACAGTAAGTACATTTACGTCAATATCTGTTTCAATAGTGTTCATGTCTTGAAATTTAGATAGTGCGTCTTGTGAAGAGATACTTGGATGTAAGAATGTAATCATTTCATTGTTTCCATACGGGCGAAGGAATGCTTCAAGTCCAAGATTACTATTGATATTAACACCGAATCCACCAAAAAACGGAATACTTACCCATCCTGATTCACATGTCATTGCCGGATTCAATAGATGACGTTGTGTATTTCCGTCAAGGAAATATAACGAGTTTAATGTTTGAGCTTGGGCAGTAAACGATAGAATAGTAACCATCGTTGCTGCAATTATGTGTTTTATTGAGAATTTCATAATGATTTCTTTTTAAGATTTGTGTTTTATAGTTCTGTCGTAATTCCGTTTGGAACTTTTGCTATACCGTTTTTGAGAACCAAATATTGGTTGGATTTCAACACGATGTTTTCAAATGTGTTTTTTGCTTTTATTGTATAAACCAGTTTTTCCAATTGTTCCAATTGAGTACTACCTTCTGCTTCTTCAATTGTTAGAGTGATAGGAGTTATGGTTTCTTCTCCATTTTTAGGATCATGTGCATTTATTTTTACTGTATTTGCCGACGAACCTGTGACTTTGATGTCATTTAGTTTGTTTCCATAAGAATCATATAGTTCTACACTGGCTTCCAGTTCAGCAGGTATAGTGCTTATAGCGTCAGCATAGATAATGATTTTATTGGTAAGATCGGCAACATCTTCAAGATCTTCTTTTAACCCATCGATAGAATCGGTATAATTAATTGTAATATTTTTGAATGAGAAAGGAACGTTTACTTCATAATTCCCTTCAATATTATAATTTTGACCTAATGTGAAACCGTTTGCATTGGTTCCGTCGGCAGTGATTTTATTCGTTTTGATTTTATAACAGTCGGGAATAGTTGCAAGAAGATTTACTAAATTTTCATTTACAATATTGATTGTGTCCGCCGGAACTTCACACGGTTTGTTTGAAATTAGGTAATTGGTTGTTGTCGATGGCTTTACGGCATTGTTCCCATATAACTCAATGTTTACCGAATTTCCTATTGCAGAGTTTGTGGTGTTATCCCAAGGAGTGATACTAAGAGTGGTTTCCAAAGCCATTCCCACAGGATTGGTTAAAGATATTGCAAATGTCAAATCATTTGGAGTAAATGAAGATGTTTTGTCTTTGATGAAGTTTGGTAAACTGGTTAATTCCAAAGATTCATTAATTGTTATATCAGGAGTTACAATACCATTTACGCGAGTAATTGTGGTAGCTGCAATACTATATCCGAATTGAAAGTGTAATTGCTTGTTTGTAACTTTTGAAGGATTAACAGTTATTGTAGTACTTTTTGCCTCGAAATAAATGGATTCATGCAAAGAAAAGAATTTTTTACCGTTTTCTTCTGAAATATATTTACTTTGCTCTTCCGGTGAAATTTGAATGTTTATAATATTTAGTTCAATATCAATAGAGTAATTATTTTCGTTATTCAATACAATATTCTGTCTCTTTATTTCATGTGTACCATCTTGAAGAGTTATTATTTCAGGAAATGTAATGGTAATATCGGAAAGAACAGCTTCTTTTATACCATTGCTACCATTAACATTTGATGGAATTGAAATAGTGATATGAGAAACGGCACCATTACCGTTATTAAACTCAGCCAGATATAAAGCATCGACTTCCACAGGTAATTCAGTTTTTGTATCCAGAACTTCGTAAGTTGCATTAGATGTAATAGCAACCGGTAGAGTTAAAGATATATCTTGATTAAGATTATATTGAGGTAGATCGTCAAATGTAAAGTCAATGAATTCCGGTTGCATACCATTAATATTAAAGGTAGCGACATCGGTAATGTGTGAATTAAAAGAGCCGTCTGCTCCAAGTTCATAGATTCCGGATGCATTAGTTGTTAAATCGTCACTTTCTTTGATAATACGGCTTAACGGAATTTGAACCGTTTGACCTACCGGTAATATGAAATTTTTTCCTACATTGACATTCGTATTGATGTCTTTGGATAAATCGTATTCATTGTTGCATGAACTAAGCACCGTTACAGCACATGCAAAACATGCTACAATGAAAAAAACATGTGATTTTCTCATAAGTGTGTTATTTAGTTGTATTATAATTCCTAGTAAAATTTATTTCCTATATATGAAATATTTACAAAAGTAGTAAAATTATCCTTAATAGTGGTGAAAATTCCTATGTTTATGAAAAATTATTTTGTTGCGGAATGTTGATAGTGTTTACAGAATGGTTTTAGACCACATTCAAGACAGTTTGGTTTACGTGCCGTACATACGTAGCGTCCATGAAGAATCAACCAATGGTGTGCCGTAGCCAATAGTTCTTTGGGAAAGTGCTTGACAAGTGTTCGTTCTGTTTCGACAGGAGTTTTTGAGTTATTGGTAAGTCCTAATCGGTTGGAAACACGAAAAACGTGTGTATCAACTGCCATTGCGGCTTTATTGAATACAACAGATAGAATAACATTGGCTGTCTTACGTCCTACGCCCGGAATTTTTACCAGTTCGTCAATACTTGACGGCACTTCTCCGTTATAACAATCAACGAGCATATTAGCCATGCCTAAAAGAGACTTGGATTTATTGTTTGGAAAAGTTACACTTTTAATGTATTGAAAAATATCATCAATTGTGGCTTTTGCCATATCGTGAGGTGTAGGATATGCCTCAAATAGAGCCGGAGTTACCATATTTATACGTTTATCGGTGCATTGAGCTGACAGAATCACTGCAACAAGCAGTTCATAAGGAGTACGATATTGTAACTCAGTGTGTGGAGAGGGCATATTTACCTTAAAATAGTCAGTAACTCCCTGATAACGTTCTTTGATTGTCATAATTTAGGATTATAAAAAAGGCTCTCAAAACGGAGAGCCTTATATTTCGTATTAATGTGCAGATTTAAACTCTTCAAGGAATCTCATATCGTTTTCAGAGAACATTCGTAGGTCTTTTACACGATATTTCAGGTTGGTAATACGTTCTATTCCCATACCTAAAGCATAACCTGTATATTCTTTGCTGTTTATACCACATGCTTCAAGTACATTGGGGTCGACCATGCCACAACCTAGGATTTCAACCCAACCGGTTCCCTTGCAGAAGGCACAACCTTTACCACCACATAGGTCACAAGAAATATCCATTTCAGCCGATGGCTCGGTAAAAGGGAAATATGATGGACGAAGACGTATTTTTGTTTCCGGTCCGAACATTTCTCTTGCAAAATATAGAAGAACTTGTTTCAAGTCGGTGAAAGAAACATTTTTATCAACGTAAAGTGCTTCAACTTGGTGGAAGAAACAGTGTGCGCGATAAGAAATCGCTTCATTGCGATACACACGTCCGGGACAGATAATACGGATAGGGGGCTGTGTATGTTCCATTGTGCGACTTTGTACCGATGACGTATGTGTGCGAAGTAGAACATCGGCAGGGTTACGTTGAATGAAGAATGTATCTTGCATATCACGAGCCGGATGATCTTCGGCAAAATTTAATGCACCGAATACGTGCCAATCATCTTCTATTTCAGGACCTTCTGCAATAGTGAAACCTAAACGAGAGAAAATATTAATAATTTCTTCTCGTACCAATGAAATAGGGTGACGTGTGCCTAGTTGTGAAGGACTTGCTGAACGTGTGAGATCTATTGTGTCATCGTCATTTTTCTTTTCTTCAAATGCTGCACGTAAAGAATTTATTTTTTCGGTAGCAAAATTTTTCAATACGTTGAGTTTTTGACCTATTTCTTTCTTTTGGTCGTTTGGAACATTGCGAAAATCATTAAATAATGATGGGATTTCGCCTTTTTTACTCAAATATTTAATGCGAAGTGCTTCTAATTCTTCTGCATTGGCTGCATTTAAAGATTTTACCTCTTCGGTGAGTTTTTCTATTTTTTCTAACATTGTGATATACAAGTAAAAATTTTTATGCGACAAAGTTAAGTAAAAAAATGTATCTTTGCCACATGAATGCACATGAATTTCAAGAAAAGGTCGCAGATTATGTAAAAGAACAAGGATTAATTCAATCCGGAGATAATGTGGTTGTGGCATTAAGTGGTGGAGCCGATTCGGTGGCTTTATTACATGTATTAAATGCCTTAAATATTAATTGTTATGCTTTACATTGTAATTTTGGGTTACGTGGAGTCGAATCGGATAGGGATGAGCTATTTGTTCGAGAATTATGTTCTTCGTTGGATGTGCCGCTTAAAGTGAAGCGTTTTAATGTGCCTGATTATGAACGTACTTATAAGGTTTCTACCGAGATGGCATGTCGAGAATTGCGTTATGCGTGGTTTGAAGATGAACGAGTGGAACTTGGCGCCACAGTAATAGCAGTAGCTCATCACCATGATGATAATGTAGAAACTTTTTTCTTGAATATGTTAAGGGGGACAGGTATTAATGGTCTATCGGGAATAAAACCTAAAAACGGTAATATAATCAGACCTCTGTTGTGCGTTACGAGGAAAGATGTGGAAGCTTATCTGGAATCGTGTAATATATCTTTTGTTACTGATAGTACAAATCTTGAAAATGACTTTAAACGGAATAAAATAAGAAATGTGTTGATTCCTGCATTTAAGGAACAGTTTCCTGATTTTGAGCAAGGTCTAAATCGAACTTTGGACAATATTCAGGGATGTGCCGATTTCTATAATTATTCCGTATCGCAAATTAAATCACAGTGCGTATGTGATAGTCATGTAGAGGTGATTAAAATAGGTCTAAAACCATTATTGGAAATTAATAATGGTAGAGAAACTGCTCTTTTTGAAATTGTTAAAGATTATGGATTCAATTCCGAACAAGTAAAGGAAATGTGTAATATTATTTCTCAATCAAATAGAATAGGGAAAAGATATATATCAAAATGTTATGAAGCCGTCATAGGTAGAGAGGGAATCGAAATCTTTCCCAATAAAAGAGATGATATTGTTACAGAAAAAACTATAAATCTATGGGAAATGCTTAATACAAAAAACGTAAATAATGAGTTTTCTGTAGAATTGATTGAGAAAGAATCCGGTAATATCGGTCTTATTACTGTGAATGGAAAAAGTGTTATTGCCTTAAATACCAAGATACTAGATGACGATGTATCTTTGGTGCTAAGAGAATGGCGACAAGGAGATGTAATTCATCCTTATGGAATGAAAGGTTCAAAATTGGTAAGTGATTTATTTGTGGATAATAAATACACAGAGTCTCAAAAGCGAAGAACCAAGGTTTTGGCAATTGGACATGAAGTGTTATGGGTACTTGGATTACGTGCAACAAAGAGATATTCAGTACACACCACAGACCGTAGCTATTTAAAATTGTCGCTAAAAAATATCATTTTGTAGATGAAAAAATGTTTTAAATTTTATTTATAAATTTATGATATTATTTTATTATGTATAAATAAGTTTATATCTTTGTAACATAAATTTTTAGCAGGAAATAATTAGATAGTATTAATCTTTGCATAAATTTAAGAATACAATAATACAACTACGAAAAAACAATGAATAAAAAAGCTTTGTCAGTACTTGTGGCAGGTGTGCTTGCAGGTACGTCTATTAGTTCTTATGCGCAAGTCTTTTTGCCATCGGATAGTTTGAGGATTATTAATTTCAAACAACCTTTTACGACAGCACAAAATAATTTATATTTTGTGGCAGGTACAAATTTGAAGGGGGATTTCTATACCTATTCAGGAGTTAAATATGAGTATTTTGAACCTAAAGAATGGAAACTTACTCCACTTTTATCAGGAGAAATACTTTATAGTGATGGAAAAAAAGTAAGAATATGGAATCCTTTTAAAGAAAAGGACGGTGATGTGCTATTTAAAACAAAAGAAAAGAACCAAATAAGATGTTTAGAATATTCTCCAAATGGCTGGTATATTCTAGTTGTGACAAAGGATAATAAACTAAATAAGTCTGTTACAGATTCTAAAGTAAAAGAAAAACTGGTATATTCTACTCAGTTGGCTGGGACACCAACAAAGATA
>CAZTFX010000084.1:0-8770 GCA_964613095.1 uncultured Muribaculaceae bacterium
ATGACCATTTGAGGATTTATCTCAAATTTCACCAACCATTTTGACCAATTGACCCGTTTGTGTAATGTTTTAACTTAGTTGAAACATTTTCATTCGGACTACTTACTTGTTTTTATTCAAAATAACCAATGCTCCAATAACTCCCGGAACCCAAGCACAACATGTAAGAATGAGGACAATAAGGATTGAGCCGCAGCCTTTGTCATAGACTGCCAACGGTGGGAAAATAATAGATAAAATAACTCTCCAAAGTGACATATTACTAAATATTTAAATGATTAAAATTATAACCAAAGGAATGTTGAAACACTTTGTTTTCCTAAATAGAATGCACGCGCTTTAACTAATTTAGTTCCTGCAGGAATTACGATAGGTGCTGTCCATTCAGGTGATTTTTCGGTAGGATTACTTCCGTCAAATGTGTAGCGTATTACAACACCCGGATATTGCTTGTTTGCAATAAGTTTACCGTCTTGCATGATTATTCCCGGTTGTCCCAAATGGAAATTGGCTCCACGTTTTGCTAGTTGTGGTAATTCTTTTGTGCCGATAATAATATTATAGCGGGCACGTTCATTAAGATACAACTTACTGTCCTCGTTGTCAGGTCCCCAAGCCGGTGCTGCATTCCACCCACGTTCTACAATACCGAAGATTTTAGGAAATACATATTGTTGTACAGTGCTGTAACCACGATTGGTTTCGGTCCAAAGTTGTCCTTGTATTCCGACGATGTTTTCTTTCTTTTGAATAGCCGGTTTTCCTCTTTCTATTGTTGCTAAATTGTTGCGTTTCCCGGATATAGCTCGACGTGCAGAACGATATACGTTAAACGGTTGTGCGTCCCATGATGTGAATTCATCTACAACACCACCCCAATTGTGTCCCGGTTCATCTTGATGACGAGAATACATGAAATCAAGATAGAAATTATTGGCATTACTTAAAATAATGGGGTATCCGTTGTTTGCTATATGGTAAGGAATTGTATCTCGACTGCCAACAGTACTCCAACCGTTAATCATATAGAAACGTTTCGATACTTTTTCGTGGAATTCTTTTGGATGTTTTAATGCAGCTTCTTGCCAAGCTCCGGCTTTGATTCCTTTATTTTCAAGATAAGCTGTGATTTGGTCGATGTAATACTCTTCGATTTGGCGTATTTTTGTGTAACCGTTTTCTTTCATCATGCGTTGTATTGCAGGGGAATGATTCCAAGCTCCATCGGCAACTTCGTCTCCTCCCAAGTGTACGGCTTTAAGTTTAACTCCAGCCTTATTATACATAGTTTCTAACTCATCAATCACATGCTTAACAAAACGGTAAGTTCCGGGAAGAGCCAGATTTAGTACATTGTCGCTATAACCTTGAACAGAAATGTATGCGGTTGTATCTTCTGTATCCCACACTACAAATTCTTCTGCTTTTTTTCGATCGGTATTAATATATTTGTTGTAGCGTTTTTTCATAGAAAGGATTACGGCTCTTGCGTGTCCGGGGGTTTCTATTTCAGGAATTATTTCAACACCTCTATCATGTGCATATTTTATAAGTTCTATAAATTGTTCACTTGTGATATATCCGTTAGCACTTGTTGATAGGTCATCGGGATTGCCATTACCGGCATATGTTTGCATTAGGAATTCTTTTTCGTCGTGTGTCATCCCTTTGCGTGAACCGTATGATGTAAGTTCAGGTAATCCCGGTATTTCAAGACGCCATGCTTCATCATCATTAAAGTGGAAATGGAATACATTTATTTTATATGCAGCAAGAATGTCTATAAAATCTTTAATGTCTTCGTATGGAGTGTAATTTCTTGCTATATCAAGCATCATTCCGCGATGTTTTAAATCGGGATAATCGCTTATTGTTACTTCTTGAAGAATGTTTGTTCCGTTAGTGCGTTCTAGAGCAGCAACAAGTGTTTTTACACCGTTAAGAACTCCTTGAGGAGAGTTACCTATGATTTCGGCAGAGTTCTTTTTTATTCTGAGTGTGTAATATTCGCAACTTTTTTTATTATCGTTTGAATTTGAAATAGATAGTTTAACTATGAATCTAGCTTTTGGGGCAGTTGAGATACCACATTTTTCGATTTTAGCAGTGAGATAATCGATGGCATGTGTTATTGACTTGTTGTCAAAATTTATTGCAATTGTATTAGGAACTTTCACATCTTTTCCAAGATTACTTATATTTTTAGGTGTAGGAAGAATATTATAAATACCTAACTCAATTTTGTCGTTTTGTGGATTTATTTCTTCGTTTTTTTCGAACATGAACTTTCCGTCAGGATAATTTACGTATTCCTTACCTTTTGCAGCCCATTGTAGGGGATTATTCATTGTGGGTCGAATGAATGGAACTCCTATTGATTTTTTATCTTTAAAAGCAAAATGTCCGCCATCAGGTCCAAAACTGATACCGGGATATGCACCGTTAAGAATCAAATCTATAACGATGGAGTCACCAGGAGCCAGTGGTTTGTAATTTTCATTTGGAGTGAAATAATAATACCCTTTTTTTACTATATTGATTGATAGTGGCGAACCATCGGCAAGTTTCATTGTGCGAGGAAACTGATTGAAGTAAAACGACCAATCATTGTCTAATTCTTCATCGCTTATATTGGTTATGACATATTTTGCGCTATACTTGTTTGGTTGAACACCATTTTCTCCCATAATCCATTTTACCGATATTGGAGCTTGTGCCGTAGCATTTATTGCAGTTGTTGTCAATGCACTAATCAATAATGTTTTAAAAAATTTGGTTAGCATAAATTTGTTGTTAGTTATAAAGGTTAAAAAATATTCTCCAAAGTTACACAAAATATTGAGAATTACAATAATGTGAAATTTGGAGAATAAAACTAATGTATTCTTGTGTTATGTTTGGAATCAGTCTTCTTCGATGAGTTTGGTTTGCTTGTTTCGGAATGCCATAGGAGCCATACCTACGGCTTTTTTGAAATATTTGCCGAAGCTGGACTGATCGCAGAAATTGAAATCATAAGCGATACGTTGAACCGAGGTTCCAGAAACGACTAAGGCATTCTTGATTTGTGCTATTACGCTACGTGTAATAACTTCTTTAGCCGTCTTCTTTGTCTTTTTGCGGCATATTTCATTAAGATATTTTGGTGTGATACATAACTTGTCAGCATAAAACGCAACATTATGTTGAGTCTTACTATGGTCTGTAATAAGGCTTATGAAATCACGGAAGTAACTGTCGGTAGTGGTGAAAGTGTTATTTGAGAATATTTCGTTCTCGGAATTGTTTTTTGAAAATTCAGCAAGTGTGATTATGATGTTTCTTATTGTACCATAAACAAAATCGGTGTTTCTTTCAAAACGTTTTTCAAGATTTGAATAAGAATCTAATGTGTTAAACAAATTGTGTATAATTTGTTTTTCAAGTTCATTATGCAATTGCTTATAAGGATTTACAAAGATATTACCTAAATATTCTACCCTGAATCCTATTGTAGAGTCTATTATTGCGTCTTGAGCAAACGCTAATATTGTACACTCAAAATCTTCGCTGACATCAATAGGCTTTAGTGTAGCATTCGGGTGCATGCAAAAAATACTATCTTGATGTATTGTATATGATTCAAGATTGAATTGTATTTTTGCCGAACCTTTTCTGCATAGAACAAGTAATGAAAAAGGAACAATAATAGTATGGTGGAAATGCTTTTGATTACCACCCGAATGTAGAATTCTATAATTAAGTTCTTTGTCGAAATATAAATCTTCGTTAGTCATACAATTGAAATTTTTGTCAAAAATACGCAATTTTATTAGAAAAAGTGTATCGTGGTGCAAAATGGACTAATTTTAGTGAAAAATCGGCAATAAAACAATATTTCTCTCATAGCCTGATGATATTTAGTAGTGTAAGTTTATTTTCTTTGTTGTATCTTTGCACTAACTGAAATATATAAGATTATGGCGATGAAACTTTGGGAAAAAACGGTACAGGTGAATCATGATGTTGAAACCTATACTGTGGGACGAGATAGAGAAATGGATATGTACTTGGCGCGTTATGATGTGCTAGGCTCATTGGCTCATATTACAATGCTGGAATCAATTGATTTGCTTACATCTGATGAATTGAAACAGTTGACAATTGCGTTGCGTGAAATTTATGATAAAATAGAGAATGAGAAATTTGTCATAGAAGATGGAATAGAAGATGTTCATTCGCAAGTAGAGCTTATGTTGACTCGCCGACTTGGGGATGTGGGTAAAAAAATTCATTCCGGACGTTCTCGAAATGACCAAGTACTTGTTGATTTACGATTATTCATACGTAGCGAATTGGAAAGTATAGTGGAAGGTGTAACTGCATTGTTTAAAGTTTTGGTTTCTCAATCGGAACGATATAAGCATGTACTTATGCCGGGATATACTCATTTACAAGTCGCAATGCCGTCTTCATTCGGTTTGTGGTTTGGTGCTTATGCCGAGTCATTGGTTGATGATTTGATGGTTTTGCAGGCAGCATATAAAGTGATCAATCGTAATCCTTTAGGTTCTGCCGCAGGTTATGGTTCATCTTTTCCGTTGAGTCGCACTATGACCACTCGTTTGCTTGGGTTTGAATCCCTTGATTATAATGTGGTATATGCTCAAATGGGTAGGGGTAAGACGGAACGTGTTGTGGCTCAGTCTCTTGCTAATGTGGCTGCTACAGTAGCAAAATTGGCGTTTGATGCTTGTATGTTCAATAGTCAGAATTTTGGTTTTATTAAATTGCCCGATGAATTTACTACCGGTTCATCGATTATGCCACACAAGAAAAATCCCGATGTTTTTGAACTGACGCGTGCAAAGTGTAATAAATTACAAGCTCTTCCTTATGAGATAACACTTATCACCAATAACTTACCTTGTGGATATTTTAGGGATTTACAGATGATAAAAGAATCTTTTCTACCGGCATTTGCCGATTTGAAGAATATTCTTACAATGGTAACTGCAATGATGGGTCAGGTGAAAGTGAACGAACATATATTGGATGATAGTCGTTATGATTTGATGTTCTCGGTGGAAGAAGTAAATCGTTTGGCAAAAGCCGGTATGCCTTTCCGTGACGCTTATAAAAAAGTAGGTTTGGATATAGAAGCCGGTGAATTCAGTCCTGTTAAAGAGATTAATCACACTCATGAAGGTTCAATAGGAAATCTATGTAATGATAAAATAGAAGAATTGTTTTGTTCTATTTTGGATGGCTTCGATTTTATTACGTATCACAAGGCTTTTGATTCATTGTTAGGAAAGTAATGAAAGGTAAGTTCGTATATAGAGCATGCGTTTTGTTTCTAATCATGATTTTTGTATCATGTACAGATGTAAGTGATAAAAATCGTATTCCATGGCGAGAAGTGAATATCGATTTATATACGATGGGATATTGGACGCAATATGGTGTACATACAGCCGGAATGTATCGTGTATTCAGAGTCGAGGATAGAATCCCGGCAAGTTATCCGTTTACGGCAAAAACTCGAACAGGTTATGGTGGAGTGTTGATTTATAATACTCCTTATGGAAATGTTTGTGTTTTTGATTTAAGTTGTCCGGTAGAACATAAGGCGAGTATCCGTGTGACATTTGATGAAAACACCAATGAAGCGGTATGCTCAAAATGTGGTTCACGTTATGAATTGATGGAAGGTACCGGTAGTCCTATTTCGGGGGAAGCTGTTAAAGATAATGTTTGGTTAACAAAATATACCGCAATAAAAACAGGAAGTGGATATAGCATAAGGAATTAACGCTTGTTTCGGGGGATAAGGATGTTTGGTTTGTTGGAACTATGATTTTTGCTTCCTGAAAATGAACTATTATTATCATAACGTATATCCCATGTTTTGTCAGATCCAATACTTAACGTATGGAATATCTGCTGAATCAATCCGCCGAAATCTATTCCTGATTTTTGTCCGTTAAGGTTGTAATAAGGCTTGAAAATGGGTACCGTAACCCATCTGCCCTGCATGGGACTGTAATAACGTTGAACTCCTGTGTCTATTCCCCATTTTTGATTATTTGTCATAGTGGTAACGTAGCCACCGATATTAGTTAATGAATTGCGTAACATTCCGGGATTGTTGTTGAAGAATCCGGTAGATTCATAGTATCCGAATGCACTTATGCTTATATTATGGGTGAGTTTATATGAAAGCTCCCCACTGAAAGTGTAGGAATTATAAACATTACGTGGGATACTATATTTATTGAAAGATATACTGCCGGAGAAATTAAGTTTATTGTTGAAATCGTGCGAGATACCAAATCCGGCGGTTCCTACGCTTCCCAATAATGGCAGGGTTGTGTAACTGCTGAACCCTGAGATATAGCCGTTATCCCATATGGCAAGTTCTCCTATTTTCCTGAAGTCCTTTGAAAATACATTGCCTTGCCATGTAAATGGTTGTCGGGTGGAAGTGAAATCTTTCTTCAATGAAATATTGATGTCTTTATATAATAAGGTATCATAGTTGGTTAAATATATAGGTGAGGGCGTTGGTATATTTAATTCCAATCTGGATTTCTGTTTGGAAAAATCAAAAGAGGGTATAACATAATTTGTGGGAATACGGTTGTTGTTTTTATCATTTATAGACGGTTCTTGTGCTACACTGCAAATAGAGGATGCTAAAATCAACAACAAAATATGTTTTATTTTTGATTTCATTTTTATATACTATTTGAGTGCTAAATTAAGAAAAATCTTAGTGAAAAAATAATTTTAGTGCTGTATGTTAAGAAATTTTATGTATCTTTGCACCCGATTAAAAAGAGAGGAGGTTGTGTTATACCCCTGTAAAGATAATTAAATAATTGAAATATAACAATATGGCGCATGGCTACGGCGCAAGTGGTTGCATTGAAAAATGTGGCTAAATAAAATGTAGCTGAATTTTAAATAGCGATAAAATTTTTATAACTGAAAAGAAAAAATTGATTTTAATCGCTTAGTTAACAGAACAAAACTTTTAAAATTTAAATAAAATGATTATTGTACAAGTAAAAGAAGGTGAAAACATCGAAAGAGCTTTGAAGAAGTTCAAAAGAAAATTTGAAAAAACAGGTATTGTAAAGGAATTGCGTAGTCGTCAAGCCTTTGAAAAGCCATCAGTGGCAAATCGTAAGAAAATGATGAAGGCGGTTTACGTTCAAAAGTTGCACCTTAACGAAGAATAATTGAAATTTTTCTGTGAAGAAACAGAAAATTTAATTAGATTAAATTTGGAAATGTCGAGGATATAGCGTAAATTCGTAAGCGTAACGAAAAAAACGCTTGATTATGCTAATTGAATCGTTCATAAAATATATACGGTATGAGTTGAATCTTTCAGCTTATACCGTTTTGTCTTATAAAAACGATTTAAATCAGTTTAAAGCGTTTTTGGTGGGTGATGATGAAAATTTCGATCCGCTGAGCGTAACTCGCAATGATATAAGGACTTGGATGGCATGTTTGGCGGGAGATAAGAAAACGGTTGTGACGATGAAGCGCAAGTTGCAATCGTTGCGTGCGTTTTATAAATATTTGCAACAGCAAGAATTTATAAAATATAATCCGGCAAGTGATATTGAATTTGCTAAAATGCCAAAACGTTTGCCTGAATGTGTGAGAGTTGATAATGTGGATGCATTATTGGCTGAGTCGATTGATGAAAATGATTTTGAACAGGTTCGTGATAGGTTGATTCTTTTAATGTTCTATACAACTGGGATAAGACGTTCCGAGTTGATTGGATTACGTGATGTGGATGTGTCGAATAATGAACTAAAGGTGCATGGTAAACGTAATAAAGATAGGATTGTACCTTTTGGGGAAGAATTGCATGCGGAAATTGAAAAATATAAGGCATTGCGGACAAAAGAGGTTGGGCAATATGATTGTAAATCCTTTTTTGTGAGGAAAAATGGTGATTCGCTGTATCCTACATTGGTTTATCGGCTGGTTCATGATAGATTGAGCGGAGTGGGCGGTTGTAGTAGGTATAGTCCCCATGTTTTACGTCATACTTTTGCTTCTTCAATGCTTAATAATGGAGCTCAACTTAATAGTGTTAAAGAATTGTTAGGACATGAGTCGCTTGCGGCAACGCAGGTATATACTCATATAACATATAGTGAACTAAAATCAAATTATGAACATGCTCATCCAAGAGCAATTAAAAAAGGAGGATGATATGGAAGTAAGAATTAAATCTATTCATTTTGATGCGTCAGAAAAATTGGAAAGTTTTGTAAACAAGAAATTGGAAAAACTTGCAAGACGTAATGAGGAAATTACAGAAGCCGAAGTGACGCTTAAAGTAGTAAAACCTGAAACTGCAATGAATAAGGAGGCGGGAATAAAATTAGTACTTCCATCCTGTCCTGACTTGTTTGCTTCAAAGGTGGCTGATACGTTTGAAGAAGCTGTTGATTTGTCTATTGAGGCATTGGAACGTCAATTGGAGAAAGCGAAGAAAGATAAGTGATTCTTGCTGGGTATTATTGAATTTTGAGGTGAGCCAGGCTCACCTCTTTTGTTAGTTTTTGTTTATAGTAGCAGTTTTTTGGGAAGCTAAAAAACGAGAATAAATATTTTTTTTAGAAAAAAAGATATGCGAATATTTTGTGAATTAAAAAATATGCGTAACTTTGCACCCGCTAAGAAATCCGAAAGGATTAGTGAATGCCTCTTTAGCTCAGTTGGCCAGAGCACGTGATTTGTAATCTCGGGGTCGTTG
>CAZTFX010000085.1:0-8685 GCA_964613095.1 uncultured Muribaculaceae bacterium
TATCGTATGGATATTGGAGAATAGGCAATAGATACGGATTATAATAGTCAGTATCATACTTATCCACAATCTCCTGCATACACTTCTCCCAACGGATAAAGAGTTGTTGCCCGGTCTTGCGTCTGCGATATGATAGTATGCCATTGGCAAGGTCTTTCTTCTTGAGGTATGCCATATCAATAAACGACATTCCACGAGTGTAGAACGAGAATAAGAACATGTCACGCGCAAAGTCCAATGAGGGTTGCAATGACAAATCAAGGTTTTTAATCTGCTTGATTGCCTTTAATGGAATTGCTCGCTTTATGGTCTTATCTATGCCCGTATAAACGTGTTTGAAAGGGTTTCGATTGGTGATCAAATCCTTTTCAACTGCACGATTATATACAGCTCGGAGTATTCGCATATAGAATGAGGTACTGTTCTTAGTCAGTCCTTTATTATGTAAATAAGCCTCATACATCAGCATTAAATCCGAATCAATATCTTCCAACAGCACATCCTTGTCCTCTCTAAACTGCATAAAACTTTTAAGCGTACAACGATAGGTTTCCGATGTTCGCTGCTTGCCCATCTGTTGTAGTTGGGCAATAACACCCTGCATAAGGTTGAATAGCGATTGTTCATTGGCTTGATTCTGGAATGTCGAGATTATATCATCGGCTGTATATTTTACTCGTTTATTCTCCAATTGGTTGATGATGGATTGTAGTCGCTTAATATCCCAATCAATACGCTCTTCGATGGATTGAAGATAGTTCTGTCGGCTGCTATTGGTGATGATTATTGAACTTTCAACCTCATTCCACTCGTGCATAAAGAGTCGGTAATCCGTCTTTAATTGACGGATTACACGATTCTGAATTACCTGATAATAGATTGTTCCCTCTTTGTTTTCGTTTGTCGAGGGTCGAAACTCTACCTTGATACTTGCCATAGACTCACGGTTTTGATTTTTTGTTTGGATTATCCTTTGGCTGCTCTTGCTTAGCTTTAATAGACTTGGCTTTGCTCTCCTGCTCCTTTGCCGCTTGCTCTTTCAAGCGTGCTTGCTCGGCAAGGGCGGCTTGTTTGCGTACAGCTTCTTCATAAGTTTCCACATCCTCACGCATTTGCTCAATCTTTTGGTCGTCTCGGTTGAGTTCAAAGTTCTCCTCCAATGTGGCATCTCCACTCTTTATAGTTAGGTTGCTCCTGGCACAAACGTGCCATAAAGATATGCATTTCCCTTTTCATCGGCGGTGAGTGTGTAAGACTCGGTGGAGTCCTCAGTCAGTCCTGCAGGGGTGAAGCCAGTGGTGATTACACACATCGCTAAGACTGTTATTATGGCTGTAATTCTTTTTATCATAATATCATTTTTTCCATTAATAATATTTACTTGTCCCTTTTGAGGTTCTTTTAGGCGTATGTCTTGAAGGTTGTAGATTTCAAGTACACTTTTGTCGGATTTAACCTCATCAATTCCGGTCATTGTGTCTCCGGTTTTGGTGAAGGTTTCATCTTGGCTCGATGTGGTGTAACTTGTCACAACATCTCCCTCAATTCCTACGGAAAACATGCCTAACGCTGTAATGGTGCGGTCACCATCGGCAAGTGCGGAGAAGTCGCACATCAGTGTACACACAGCTCCTTCGATCGATGAAAAGGTTTCAAGTTTTTCACTTGCCACACTCACGAAATATCCTCTTGGGGTATCTCCTTCGGTAATTGCGTGGGTACCTATACAACATGTTTCGGGTTTGCTCAATGTGACGGTTATTCCTTCGGGAAAGGTGAGATACATTTCCTCTGCCGTTATGGCTATCGTGGGGTTCTCCAAGTATAACGTTATAGGTACTTGGGTGAGGTCGCTGCTCTCGCCCACCGTGATATACAGCCGATTGTCGTGAGAATCGGTCTCAACAGCTTGCAGAGGCACAACCACCGAGAGAACAAGCAGGAAATTTAATAGTACTTTTTTCATATCTCTTGATTTTAAATTTAGTTTTATTAGCCCAATTGAGCTTATTAGGTCAATTGGGCCAATAGAATAAGAAACGGCGTACATAGTCCCACAAGGACCATGCACGCCGCATATATTCAATCACCAAAAGGCGTTTTACCTATAATACATTGATTTGTGTGTTTATACAAACTTCACACCCTTACAAACTTTTCAATATGTTATGCAACACATTCTTTATTTTTATTTACTATTTCATACTTCAGTACAAAAATAGTAAATTCTCCAAATAATCAACACACTCATTAAATATTATTTTTTAATAAAACTTTTCAAGAACATGTTCAAGTAAGTGAGCCTGACGGATACCGGTTTCACGCCACACAAGTTCGCCTTTCTTAAAAATCATAAGTGTGGGTACCGATTGAACATTATATCTTAACGATAATTCTTCCTCCTCATCCACATCTACTTTTATAATCAAAGCTTTATCTCCTACCGTTTTCCTTAAATCCTCTAAAATGGGAGACATTACCCTACATGGACCACACCATGTCGCATAAAAATCGACAAGTACAGGTTTTTCCCCTTTAATCAATTCATCAAACTGTTTCATAACTAACCTTTTTTATTTGTTTATATAAATAAAAACAAGAATATTGCCGATAGGTTTAGGGAATTTACTCTTAATAATAAGTAATTGTGCCACATCCAGCTAAATATTGAACAGAAAAAGAGTTACAAATTCTTTTATTGTTCATTTTTTTACTACATTTGCATTATGAATAGAGAATTAAGCGAAATAGGAGTTGTCCCGGTTACGACTTCAATCATTGAGTCTTTATATCCGGAACTAAAGTCGACCGATAAGAAAGTTATTTGGCTTGAGAAGAAAGGTTATCTCATAAGGCTAAAAAGAGGTCTTTATGTAGTAAATCCCGAACATACGGGAAAGACTCTATCGAGTGAGTTGATAGCCAATCATCTCTATGCGCCATCATACGTGTCAATGTCATCGGCACTTCGCTACTATGGACTTATTCCGGAAGCCGTTTATACACACCAATCAATGACTATAAAACATTCGCGTAGTTTTGAGACACCAATCGGACTTTATGATTATAAACAAATTTCAAAAAAAGTGTTTCATGTTGGAATTAGAAGTGTACATAAGGGCGACTACGCTTTTTTAATCGCATCTCCGGAAAAGGCTCTGTGTGATTTGATTGCAAATTCGTCACTAGTTAATCTTCGCTACATGAAAGATGTTGAGACTTATTTGGAACAAGACATTCGTATGGATATGGAAGGATTTTACAAATTTGACACAGCAATACTAGAAGATTACATTAAAGTGGGCAAGAAAGCCGATTCAATTACAACACTACTTAAATTTCTCAAACGATGAAAAATGAAATTTTTGATAATATGCTGTCTCGTTATGACTTGACAACAGAGCAACATAAAAGAAATGCCATTTTTGAAGTTAACCAACAAATAATACTTGCCGGACTATATGCAAGCGGATTTTTTGAATCTGCAGCATTCTATGGTGGAACTTGTCTGAGAATATTTCACGGATTACAACGTTTCAGCGAGGATATGGATTTCTCACTACTTGCACAAGATGAAAATTTTGATTTCACGAAATATTTCCCTGCTATAGTTAACGCATTTGCTATGATGGGACGCGACGTGGAAATCACGAAGAAGGATAAGAAAAATTTCGGAAATGTGGAGTCGGCGTTTATAAAAAATAATACCGATGTATATGATATTACATTTCAAACGGAGAAATCAATTAAGATAAAGATTGAAGTTGACACTTGTCCGCCATTAAATTTCAAGACCGAGCAAAAACTACTTCTTCAACCACATTCATTTATGACTCGCTGCTTTACATTGCCCGATTTGTTTGCCGGCAAAATACACGCATTAGTTTACCGAGCATGGAAAAATCGAGTAAAAGGACGTGACTGGTATGACTTTGAATGGTATATACGACACAATATTTCTCTTGATTTTGCTCATTTGACCGAACGATGCCAACAATTAAATAACGAAGAGATTACTCCCGAATCATTTAAGGCTAAGCTTTTGGAACGTCTTGCTACAACCGACATCATGCAAGTAAAAGCCGATGTATTACCTTTTGTTCGCAACCCTAAGGAACTTGATATTTGGTCAAACGACTACTTCTTTCAACTAGCAGAGATGATTAAATTTGAGTAAACTCTGTTTACTTATCATTTTAACAGGTCTAGGATTATGAAAACTTAAAATTATAAGAGGTTTAGGGATTACAACTTTTCATTCGCTTTCTTAAGTATCTAATCACATTTTTAGTATTTTTGTAAATCAGTAAAAAATAATATATCAAAACTCTTAAACATTATTTATGAAAAAAACTTTAACATTGATTGTAGGCTTATTTTCTATGATTTGTACTCAAGCCCACAATATTTATACCATTTATCCGGTTCCCCAAGAACAATTTGAAATAGAAGGTAATGCTTCTTTTACAAAACAAGTAAATATAATTGCTGAAAGCAATATTGACGACATAACTATCAATCGAGCAAAACAAATCCTTTCAGAAGCAGGATTAACACCTGTCGTTTCTCAAAAAATCGCTAAAAATCAAACAAATCTATTGCTTGGTTCAAATAACTCCAAAGAGATTGCCGACAAACATATCTCGGCTTTAAAACTTAACAGAGAGGTCTTTTCTCTAAATAAATATGACCGACACATATTAAATCTTTCGGCTGATAAAAAAGGAGTTGCTCAAGTTACTATTGTAGGTGATAATACCGACGCTGTTTTCTGCGGACTTGCTTCACTAGAGCAAATTTTCGATTGCGGCACTACCAATTTGAAATGTGTTACCATCTACGACTATGCCGACATTAAAAATCGAGGTATTATTGAGGGGTACTATGGCGTTCCTTATACTGCCGAAGTAACAAAAGACCTATTTCGCTTTATGGCTCGATACAAAATGAATACTTATATGTATGGAGCAAAATCGGATTCCTATCATTCGCAATTTTGGAGTGAGCCCTATCCTACATCTATCACTGAGGAACAACTGCGCATAGGCTATCTGACTCAAGACATGATGAAAGATATCACAGCTACTGCACACGATACAAAAGTTAACTTCATTTGGGCTATTCATCCAGGAAAGACTTTTGCCGACCCAAAGAATACTGATGTACTTGATAAAATCATGACTAAATTTAACAGCATGTACGATTTAGGTGTAAGACAATTTGGTGTTTTTGTTGACGATGTGGGAGTTCCTTCGGAAACCGAAATCATGGAACTATGTTCAAAAAATATTACCGAATTGCAAAATCGCGTTGATAACCGTTGGAATATCAAGGGAGCTGCTCCTGCCGATACTGTTAAACCGTTGCACTATGTACCACAACTATATGCATTCTCATGGGCAACACCCGAAAAGACCAAAATATTCTTTGAATCATTGAAATCAACTCCTAATAAATTAAATATTTACATTACCGGACGCAATGTGTGGTCGGTTCCTAATAATGAAGATATTGCTATTATTAAAAATCACTTGGGACGTGATATCAGTTGGTGGTGGAACTACCCATGTAACGATGAAGACCATACCAAGCTATTTATAATGGATACATATACCAATTTCATAGATGAATCACACATAGACAATCTTGCAAGACTTGAGCCAAACATAATTGGAGCAAATTCTATTATTGTGAATCCTATGCAACAAGGCACCCTTGCTAAAATAGCATTATTCAGTGTAGCCGATTATACATGGAATAATGCAGCTTTCAACAACCAGAGAAGTTGGGAAGCCTCACTTCCTGCTGTTGTAGGAGAAAAATATGCAAAAGCTTTACGCAAGACTGCTCCTTACCTTAGATATTACGATACCGATGCACTTGCATATCTTATAATGAGATATAAGCTATCCATTAAACGAGGAAAGCCAAACCATGAAGCACTATTGAACGTGTTACGTGAAGTAAACAAGGCTTGCGAAATTTTAAAAACAATGAAAAAATCCGAGAATGAGAGTGACAAGTTGTTTTATAACGATATTCGTCCTTGGTTACAAAAACTAGAAGACATGACAGGAGAAGCTATTGCTTTATTTGAAGAAAAGAACCCTCCGGCTATTGATTATGAAAATAATCCTGAATATGAATTTGATATATTAGGTGGAATGGGAGCTCATATATCTTTAAAAGTCAAAAAAGCCGAGCCATCGGCACAATGTCTGCCTGAATTCATCAAATGGCTACGTGAACAAGAGACAATCAAATAAATTTATTCCATAATATTAACATGTTACAAAAACAAATATCATCTTCATCTTTTGCCGATACAAAACCTCATTACGAATTACTTGATGGGCTACGTGGCGTAGCTGCACTTCTTGTTATATGGTATCACGTACATGAAGGGTATGCCTTTGCCAAAGGAGGAATAATCGAAACTCTTAATCATGGATATTTGGCTGTAGATTTCTTTTTTATTCTATCTGGATTTGTTATAGGTTATGCTTATGATGACCGTTGGAAAAAATCACTCGGTATAAAAGAATTTTTCAAGCGACGCCTTATCCGATTACATCCATTAGCAATATTGGGAGCTGTTCTGGGAGCTGTTACATTCGCTATTCAGGGTAGTGTTCAATGGGACGGAACACATATCTCAACATCACTTCTAATGCTTGCACTGTTATGCAGTATGTTTTTTATCCCTGCTGTTTCAGGGTATTCCGGCTATGAAGTGAGAGGTAATGGTGAGATGTTTCCTTTAAATGGTCCCAGTTGGTCTTTGTTTTTTGAATATATAGGAAATATTCTATATGCCTTATTCATTCGTCGATTTTCTACAAAGGTTCTCACTTGTTTTGTAGTTATACTTGGTATAACCCATGTATGGTTTGCTTCATTCAATATATCCCAATATGGTAGTATAGGTGTTGGTTGGACTCTTGATACAATAAATTTCGGAGGAGGACTCTTACGTATGTTATTCCCATTCTCCATGGGTTTATTAATTTCACGTATATTCAAACCTATTAAAATAAATGGAGTATTTTGGATATGTACATTAGTACTTATAACATTATTCTCAATACCATACCTTAATGAGTTAAATAGTATTCATATTAATGGAATATTTGAAACGATATGCGTAACATTGATTTTTCCTTTATTGGTATGGATTGGAGCTTCAGGTAAAACCACCGACAAATATTCTTCAACAATATGTAAATTCTTGGGGGATTTATCCTATCCAGTATACATTATCCACTACCCTATCATGTATTTATTCTACGCATGGTTGATTGACAACAAACTTTACACTCTAAGTGAAACATGGCACGTAGTTATTCCTATGTATCTAGGGATTGTGCTATTGGCTCATTTATGTTTAAAGTTGTATGATGAACCTGTTCGCAAGTTTCTCACAAACAAATTCCTCAAACAGAAATAAACTTCATTTGCATTCAGGACATATCCCTTTTAATACGTAATTAATACTCTCTTCAATATAAAACTATTGATATAGAAAATAATCTACAAATTTGGTTTATAAAATAAATTAGTTTATATTTGCACCATAATTTTAGAGCATATTACAAAATTTGCTCTTTTATTCAAAAAATATAGTTTACAAAATAAACCAATTTACAAATCATTTAACTTATCTATTATGGAAGAAAAGAAATTAACAGAAAAAGAAAGTCTAGAACTTATTACTTTAATGATTGAGAACTCAAAAAAACGTATGGAATTAGGTTCGGGTAACGTTCTTCTAGCATGGGGCTATGTCGTAACCACCATTTCTCTTATTGTAGGTTGTGGCTATTATATAACCCAAAACATGAATTGGCTATGGTTATGGTTTGCTATTCCGGGAATAGGTTATCCGCTTCACTATCTATTAGCTAAAAAGAAAGAACAACAACAGCTCATTAAAACAAGTATTGATAAATTTATGTCAGGCATTTGGACCGGAGCAGGAATTTTCTTTCTAGTAATGATGATAATATGTTTTATTTTAGGGCTTAAAGGATATAACGCATGGGGTGCGATGTACTTATTAACTCTTCCCTGCTGCGGATTTTGTACATTGGCATCCGGTATCATTCTACAAGAAAAACCTCTTACAATAGGCGGTTTTATCAGTATGGTTATAGGTGGATTCTTTATTATTTGCTACATTTGTAAAATAAATATCTTCATTTACGACACTTTTGCATTTGCATTATGTTTTGTTGTAATGATGATTATTCCGGGACATATCATGAACCATAAAGCAAAATCATAATGTTGAAAGAACTCGACCCACTACTACACTCACAACTACGATTAGCCGTAATGTCGATTCTTATGTGTGTAGATGAAGCCGATTTTGTATATCTTAAAGAAAAAACTGAATCAACAGTTGGAAATTTAAGTGTACAAATAACAAAATTATCGGAAGCAGGGTATATAGAAGTAGAAAAGGGATTTATAGGTAAACGACCACGCACAACATGCCGTATAACAGATAAAGGTCGTAAAGCCTTTGAATCCTACGTAACAGCCTTACGTACTTACATCAATATATAAGAGCATTTATGTCAAATTAGGTTTTATTACTAAAATGTACTACCTTTGTAAAGGTTATTAACAATTATTGGTGTCCGATAAAACTTTTTTGAATAAATAAAAATTAGGGCTGATTCC
>CAZTFX010000086.1:0-8618 GCA_964613095.1 uncultured Muribaculaceae bacterium
CTGTTCAGACTTACAAAGATATATGCTTAGACACATACTTTTGCTACTGAGCCAAACAAACAGCAGTTTTACAAAATCTTAAATAAATTACTGATTTGTTTCATGACCACACTCGCCGGTGGGGTCATATAAGTTCAATGCTCTTCCACTCCGTATTCCACCATGTACTGGTTTCAATATTCGGTTGATAATCTGCTTCGGCATTTACCTGCTCTCTATTAAGTACAAGGTCACAACCTTCAACATATTCTCCGACCATATAAAAAACGACGGTAGTACTTTGATTGATAGACTTGACAACCGAATCAAATGTCATTTTTTTCAAATAGTAACAACCAGCAAAAGCACCGTCACCTACAGTTGTTACTTTTGGAAGAGTGATGCTGTTAAGGGCGAATGCAGCATAAAACTCTTGATCAACGATTTCTGTTACATCGGGAAGTGTCAAATCAATCTTGCCGTTATAAGACTCATCTTTTGACAAGCGAAGAATTGCTTCTCCGATAGCAGTAGTGGTGTAGGGATATGAATTTCCCGTAATTGTTATCATAGCCGGATTGCTGCCGGTTACGATAATCGTGGTGATTCCGTTATCCACGTACTCTTTGAGTTTTTCCACCAATGCCGTGATGTCATCTTCGGTAGCTTCAGTTTTACCACCCAATGTACCGTCTATGACAGGTCTTGCATCTAACGCATAACTTTTGCCTGCTTCGGTGGCAGTTTCAAAGGTGTGTTCTGCCAATGTGGCGTCTCCAATCTTTATCGTTAGCGTTGCTCCTGCCGCAAACGTGCCATAAAGATATGCATTTCCCTTTTCATCGGCAGTGAGAGAGTAACTCGTTCCTTCGGCTACCGCCTCACTCGTTCCTGTCGGGGTGAAACCATTTGTGATTACGCTGATATTCAGTCCTGCTGTTGTTGCGATACGAATACGGCTGTAAGTGCGTTTGGTATTGGTAAAGTCGATGATGATTTTACCTTCATCGATTGTACATTCGCCTTCAAGATATTCTACCGTTCCGGTTTCACCTGACGAAAAATAAACGGCTGTCGCCGAGTTGTCTTCGTTTGCAAGATAGGTAAAGGCGATTTCTGTATCGGCAGCCCAATTTTCGCCGCCATAGGTCAGCATGTAAGTCTTTTCTCCAAGTGTAGGCGAGTTAAGTGATAGGGTAACAACATCACCCTCTGCCCATGCAGTCTTGCCCTCATCGGCTGTACCTATCGTTTCGTCATCACTCCACCCTGTTGTGAGGAAGTCTCCTATCGTTATACTTGTTGCCTCACGCATATTGAGGATAACGTTATATACTTCCACTACATCTGCTGTGTTTATCTTTCCGTCACCGTTTACATCGGCAGGGATTCTCGTGCTTGCCACAGATGTGATTCCACACATCGCTAAGGCTGTAAATATGGCTGTAACTCTTTTTATCATAATATCACTTTTTTACCATTAATAATATTGATTTGTCCTTTTTGAGGTTCTTTCAAGCGTATACCTTGAAGGTTGTAGATTTCAAGCACTCCCTTGTCCTCTTTCACTGTCTCGGTTACGGTCATCATGTCATCGGTTTTAGTGAAGGTTTCATCTTGGCTTGATGTGGTGTAACTTGTCACAATATCTCCTTCAACACCTACGGCAAACATGCCCGACGCTGTGATGGTGTGGTCGCCATCGGTTAACGCGGAGAAGTCGCACATCAGTGTACACACAGCTCCTTCGGTAGATGAAAAGGTTTTAAGATTTTCACTTGTCACACTCACGAAATATCCTCTTGGGGTATCACCTTTGGTGATTGCGTGGATGCCATCAGCACGTGTAGCGAGTTCACTCGAAAGAACAGTTGCTCCTTCGGGAAGTGTCAAATACATTTCTATGGCGGTTATTGCAATCGTGGGATTCTCTAAGTGCAATGAGATAGGCACTTGGGTGAGGTCGCCACTCTCGCCCACTGTGATGTAGAGACGATTATCGTGAGAATCGGTCTCAACGGCTTGCAGGGAAAGAATTGCCGAGAGTACAAGCAGGAAATTTAATAGTACTTTTTTCATATCTCTTGATTTTAAATTTAGTTTTATTAGCCCAATAAAGAAACAAAACGGCGCACATAGTCCCGTAAGGACCATGCACGCCGCATATATTCAATCACCAAAAGGTGCTTTTACCTATAATACAATGATTTGTGTGTGTGTGTGTGTGTTTATACAAACTTCACACCGACACAATTTTTTTGATATGTTCTTTAACACATTCTTCATACCTACAAATATAAACAAATTCCATTAAAGCCACAAAATCCCATCATTTTTTATCAAAAAAAATATTTTGCTAAATTTGCACTATAATAATATTAATATGGGAAAGTTTTTACATTTGCACTCCGGTGTAATTTATATATTTATAGTTTCGCTATTGACTATTCTACTACTAATCGATTACATACCAAGCGTTGACACTTTTATCACGCCTCCTATTGCACTTTTCTTAGGATTGGTATTTGCATTGCTTTGTGGTAAGGCATATCCTGCATTCAATAAGAAGATGTCGAAAAAACTGTTGCAGTATTCGGTTATCGGACTTGGATTCGGCATGAATCTGCATGCATCACTTGCCTCAGGTGCAGAAGGCATGACATTCACCATCATTTCGGTAGCAGGCACAATGCTTATAGGGTGGTTGATAGGTCGAAAATTACTCAAAGTGAATAACGACACTTCCTATCTCATCAGTTCAGGTACGGCAATATGCGGAGGCAGTGCCATAGCGGCAGTAGGACCTGTGATAAAAGCCAAAGACAGCAACATGTCGGTTGCACTTGGCACAATTTTCATTCTCAATGCCATTGCACTATTCATTTTTCCTATAATCGGGCATTGGCTTGACATGACACAAGAACAATTTGGTCTTTGGGCTGCAATAGCCATTCATGACACAAGTTCTGTCGTAGGAGCCGGAGCTGCATACGGAGAAAAAGCTCTTGAAATAGCCACCACCGTGAAACTCACTCGTGCATTGTGGATTATTCCACTTGCTCTTGCAACATCTTTCATTTTCAAAAGCAAAGGGCAAAAAATCTCCATTCCATACTTTATTTTATGGTTTGTAGTGGCTATGGTAATCAACACCTATATATTAAGTATAAGCGAGACCGGTTTAATGATAGGAGAATTCATAAACGGACTAGCACGAAAAGCACTTACACTCACGCTGTTTTTCATAGGAGCATCTCTTTCTATGGATACGCTGAAAACCGTAGGCATTAAACCATTAGTACAAGGAATTCTGCTGTGGATAGTCATCAGCCTTTCCACCCTCGCCTATATCTACATCTAATATAATAAAATACAAAACTGCTGAAAACAAACAGCAATTTCACACTAAAAGTGCTGAAAGCAAACAGCAGTTTTCGACTTTTCTAAACAAATCCCTGATTTAAAGCATTATAGTGCAATAATGTTTTCTCCCTATATTAAATTTCAATTGTTACACAGAAAGGTTATCAATACCATATACTTGTTTTTCTGAATATATTATTTTTGGTATAATAGACAAAACATAGACAATATTTCTAATCAATAAATCAAATAGCTCAATTATTGTTGATGATATCTGTTTATATCATCTATTTGTGCTTAACAGTCCTTTTGGAGATATCCACCCTGTTTCAGAAATTAATCTTATGCATTGGGAATATAAATTAACGATTCCCCAAAAGGATGAAAACATTGCAACAATAAACTAACGAGGTTATGTACTCCTTTAAACCAACTAATTTCTAAGCCATTTTTTTAGCTCTTCCGGCGAGAAACCGCGACGATGAGCATAGTCGGTTCGCTGATCATCACCAATCTCTCCTATCATAAAATAACGGCTTTGCGGATGAGCAAACATTAATCCACAGGTACTTGCCGCAGGCGACATGGCTCCATTTTCGGTTAAAGTAATACCGATTGAACTCACATCAAGTAATTTATCCAATTGGAAGATAACACTTTGGTCGGGAAGTGAAGGATATCCCACTGCGGGACGTATTCCCTGATAATATTGGCGCAAAACATTGGTAGGATTTTCTTCTTCATTCTGAGAATATCCCCACAACTCGGTGCGAACCCTGCAATGGATATACTCCGTTGCAGCCTCAGCCAATCTATCGGAAAGTGTTTGCAACAACATGGCACGATAATCATCGTTTTTTTCTTTAGCTTGAGAAATCAAATCATTAATTTTCTTGCCTACCGTTACAGCAAAAACCCCGACATAATCATTCTCGGTCGCTATGAAGTCACATAATGATAAGGACACCTCACTATCAGTCTTTTTTTGCTGACGCAACATTTCTATACGTTCACCCGAAATAACAACAGCCTCGCAATCTCGATAAGCGGGCAGAATTCCCACTCTCGTTTTTATACTATCATTTACATTACATTCAAGTTCGTCAAGTAATTTATTTGCTTCCTCAAGCAATTGCGTAGCCTGAGCCGACATTACATCTATTTTCCATGCAGCAAAAAACGGACGCCAATTGATATACTTTCTCGCTTCCGACACAGAAACGTCAAAGGTATTTACCCCCTTTACTTGAGGTTCAACCGGAGAACAGTCCAACTTTGGAGCTCTCTCCACCGCCTCTTTCAATGAGAATAAATCGCTTTTTGAATTATTATGCCTGTTCCTCAATGCTTCTTGCCTTGCTGTCCATTCTTCAACAAATTTGTCCCTGTCGGCAAGCAATTGTTGAGCTACAACCGGCATCATAGCAGCATCACGAGTGTGAACTACCGGACCGGAATATTGCGGAGCTATTTTCACAGCCGTGTGAAGTTCGCTTGTAGTAGCACCACCCACCATTAAGGGTATATGCAATCCTCGTTCCTGCATTAACCGTGCCACATGGCACATTTCTTCAAGTGATGGAGTAATAAGACCGCTTAATGCAACTATATCGGCATTTTCGGCAACAGCACAGTCTATTATTTCTTCTCCGGGAACCATTACACCCAAATCTATCACTTCATAGCCATTGCAACGCATTATTACAGTAACAATATTTTTTCCTATATCGTGTACATCGCCTTTCACGGTGGCAATAACCACTTTACCGGCATTTTTCACTTCACCCGAAGCCTTCTTCTCTGCTTCTATATAAGGATTCAACCAAGATACTGCCTGCTTCATTACTCGCGCACTCTTTACGACTTGCGGCAAGAACAATTTACCGGCTCCGAACAGTTCTCCAACTTCATTCATGCCCGACATGAGAGGTCCGTCAATCACCGCAATTGCCGAACCCAACTCTTTATGCACACATTCCAACGTTTCTTCAAGCATTTCATTATGTCCCCTCACTACCAAGCGGCGTAAATAACTCTCGGCAGACATCATTTCCGAGTCCGCTGACTGCTTGATATTTTTATCAGCAATATCTCCAGAAGCCTTGATTTCTTGGGCTACCGAAATGAGACGTTCTGTTGCTTCGCTATCCTTATTTAAGATAACGTCTTCTATTGCCACACGCAATTCGTCATCTATCTCGTCATAAGGAATCATGGCACCTGCATTCACTATTGCCATATCCATACCTTCAGCTATTGCATGATACAAGAAAACAGAGTGCATTGCTTCACGTACTGCATTATTTCCTCTAAACGAGAACGACAAATTACTCACACCTCCACTCACTTTAGCTCCCGAAAGATTAGTTTTAATCCAGTTCACAGCACGGATAAAGTCCAAAGCATAGGAGTCGTGAGCCTCTATACCCGTTGCAACAGCAAGAATATTAGGGTCAAAAATTATATCATAAGGGTTAAATCCTACTTCGTCGATAAGAATCTTATACGCACGGCTACACACCGCTATTTTTCTTTCATAAGTGTCGGCTTGTCCCTCTTCATCAAAAGCCATTACCACAGCGGCTGCACCCATGCGTTTTATATATTCGGCTTTTTCTTTGAAAACGGTTTCACCATCCTTTAAACTTATAGAATTTACGATACATTTACCCTGCAAACACTCCAATCCGTTTTTTATAACTTCCCAATTCGAAGAATCTATCATCACCGGAACACGAGCCACATCGGGTTCGGATGCAAGCAATTTCAAGAAATGTGACATTTCTGCTTGTGAATCAAGCATACCATCATCCATATTCACATCTACGATTTGCGCACCTGCCGCCACTTGCTTACAAGCGATGGATAATGCCTCGTCATAATTTTTATCATTAATAAGACGCAAAAACTTGCGACTTCCTGCCACATTGCAACGTTCTCCAACGTTAACAAACATTCGTTCCGGAGTCACCTCAATCATCTCAAGTCCGGAAAGTCGCATTGCCGGTACAATTGCAGGAATTTTTCTCGGCTCATAATTCTTCACCAAATTCGCTATTGCCTGAATATGTTGAGGAGTAGTGCCACAACAACCACCTATGATATTTACCAATCTTTTTTCAAGCATTGGACGCACGTGTTTAACCATAGTTTCCGGAGTTTCATCATATTCACCCATCTCATTTGGAAGTCCGGCATTAGGATAAACACTTACGGCACAACCGGCTATTTTTGAAAGTTGCTCAAGGTGCTTGGTCATCCCTTCAGCACCAAAACCACAGTTAAGCCCGACACTCAACACATCGGCGTGACTTACACTCGCAAGAAAAGCCTCGATAGTCTGCCCGCTAAGAGTGCGACCGCTTTCGGTAAGCGTAACCGACAACATTACAGGCACCCTACGACCACTCACTTTCATGGCATCATCGGCAGCCCATAATGCAGCTTTTGCATTAAGCGTATCAAATATTGTTTCAATCAGCAACACATCCACCCCACCGTCAATGAGACCATGCACTTGAGTAGAATATGCATTTACCAGTTCATCCCAAGTTATATTACGAGCCGCAGGGTCATCTACCGACGGCGACATCGACAGACTTTTATTAGTGGGTCCAACGCTTCCCGCCACCCATTTTTTTTCATCAAATTCATCCGCTACGCTTTTAGCCAAACGTGCAGCGGCAAAATTTATATCATAGACATCGTTTTCCAATCCATAATCACTCAAAGAAATGGCATTGGCATTGAATGAATCAGTTTCTATTATATCGGCTCCGGCTGTTAAATATTGCCTATGGACATCGGCAATCACATCGGGACGAGTCAAGACCAATACGTCATTACACCCCACAAGTTCATAACAACTTTCAGCATATCGAGTTCCTCTGAAATCCTGTTCCGACAAGCCAACACGTTGTATCATCGTTCCCATACCTCCATCCAGCACCACAATTCTTGTTTGTAGGAGCTTTTTCAATTCTTTTTCCACTATTTTAGTACATTTGCTATCCATAAACAACTTTTACCTTAAAAACAAGTGCAAATTTAATAATTCCGCACAATATCTATGTCTAACAACACCGTTTTAATTTTACACATATTATTTCAATAAAAAGATAAAACAGGTTTTTAGTCTCTTAAAAGACTTATTTTGTCGAAATTTCTTCAATAATAAGGTATCATATTGTACTTTTGCATAAGTCTAAATATTTTTATCAATGAAAATACGAAAATTATTATTATTTCTATCACTTACAATGGCAAGCACAGCCATTGCAAACGATGTTCACCCAAGTATACCTGTCGAACAAATTCCACTTAACGATACTACAGTGAGTTGGCAAGACGAGGGTATGGTAATCATGGAAGATGGAAAAGGATTTGTTGCAATGTACAACACACCACAAGGAATTTATTTCCAAGTTCTTGTTAAAGACCGACGATTACAACAACAGTTTCTACGACAGGGATTGGTTGTGTATGTCGATCCAAACGGTAAAAAGAAAAAGAAATATGCCGTACATTTTCCTGTAATGGAACGTCCCAAGCGTGGTGAAGGTCCGAGAAGAGAAAGACCTAAAGGAGAAAACGGTCGTCGACACCGAGATTTCAGTGAACGCGACACAGCAGGCATGTTTGGCGATATCAAGCCTATGGGACCGCGTGACCGCCAACGTCACCAACAATCCAAAGAAGAACGCGCCCGCATGCTCAAAATGCTGGTTTCACAACTTGCATCACAACCTGCCACGTTCTATAAAAATGACGACGAAAGCATTTTATCACAAGACCTTGCCAAAGTAAGTGTTTCCGAAAACAACGTTGTATTCTCGGCATTCGTTTCATTTGACCAACTTGAGAAAATCGGAAAAAAAGGTGAAATATCTTTAGGTATAACTGTAAAAGAACGTGAAAGCAGTGAAGAAGAACCACGCGGAGGAATGTTCGGACCACCACCCGGCATGATGGGAGGAATGATGCCACCGCCCGGTATGGGAGGACCTCGTGGAGGCTACAATCAGTTAAATGAAGTTAAATCATTTGCAGAATGGCTTGTTTTTTCAACAAAAAACACTAATTTTACCAGCGATAAATAACATTATGACGTAAATAATAAATCTTTTCATACTATTTGTAGGGCTATAAATTAAGTTGATTCAAGAAAAGGGGCTGCTCGTGTGAGTCGCCCCTTTTCATTTTCTTAACAAACAGCCAAAACATGGCTCAGTAGCAAAAGTATGTGTTTCTATAAATAAGTGATACCTTTGTAGTGA
>CAZTFX010000087.1:0-8522 GCA_964613095.1 uncultured Muribaculaceae bacterium
TGGAATCAGCCCTAATTTTTATTTATTCAAAAAAGTTTTATCGGACACCAATATTATGTTTTAGAGACTATTGCTTGTTCTCGGAGATTAGAAGAAGTTTATCACCCACATGTAGACTAACGGTTCCGTTGGGTACAATGAATTCGTCTCCGCGTTTAATTATCATAACAAGTGTACCTTTGGGTAATCGCATGTCGGCAAGGCGATCTCCACCGGCAAGCATATTTTCGGTAACAGTTACATCTTTAAGTGTTGAGTTTATTTCTTCAGGAAGTTCTACACCGAAATCGTTGCCTGTTTTTTCAATTGGAAGATCAAGATGTAATTTACGTGCAAGTGTTGATATGGTCGAGCCTTGCAATACTAGTGATAGCAGTGTGATAAAGAATACAATATTAAAGATTTGATCGGCTCCTTCTACATTTGCAACCACAGGATATGTGGCAAAAATGATAGGTACAGCTCCACGTAACCCTACCCAAGAAACAAAAGTCCATGCACGTTTGGGGAGATTGCGGAATGGTAGCAGACATAAAACCACGCTTAATGGACGAGCTACAATCATCATAAATAATCCAATCAATAGTGCGGTAGGAGCAATTGATAGTAGTTCGTGAGGATTAACCAGTAGTCCTAATGCAAGGAACATTACAATTTGAACCAACCATGTGATACCATTAAAAAAAGTTTGAGTTTCTTTACGGTTGATAATCTTTGCATTGCCAAGAACTATACCGGCAATGTACACTGCAAGGTATCCGTTACCTTTTAAAAGATCGGTTACGGTGAATGTGAAAAATACCAAACTCAATATAAGAATAGGGTAAAGTGATATATTGGATAAATTAATTTTATTGTTTACCAATACCATAAGTTTACCTATACCGAATCCGGCAAGACCTCCAAAAATGAATTGAAATGCGAAATTTGTTGCAATTTCTACAACACTAGCTTCTGCCATACCAACTAATTGAATCAAGACAATGGTGAGCATGTATGCCATCGGGTCATTACTACCACTTTCAAGCTCAAGCATTGGACGCAGGTTGTATTTAAGATTCATCTTTTGTGAACGTAGAATGCTGAATACCGAAGCCGAGTCGGTTGATGACATTGTAGCCGCCAACAATAAGGAAACGACCAATGACATGTGTATTTCCAAGCTGGTCCATTGTGAAATGTAGAAAATAAACAGTCCTGTCAATATAGTGGTAAGTAAAACTCCGATTGTGGATAGTAAAATACCCGGTGTAAGTACCGGACGTATTTCTTTTATCTTTGTATCAACTCCACCAGAGAACAGGATGATACTAAGTGCCATCATACCGATGAACTGTGCTTGTCCTGCATTTCCAAATTGCAATCCTAATCCATCACTTCCGAAAAGCATACCCACGATTAGGAAAAGTAGCAATGATGGTATCCCGAATCTATGTCCGGTTTTACTTATCAATACACTGCAAAAAACCAGTATGGCACCTAATAAAAGAATATTTTCTGCATTAAACTCCATAATTATATTGTTTAGGTAATAATTGTGTTATTATTATTAATAGTTTATTAAATTGTAAAACTTGTTAAGATTTGGTTTTGTTCACTTTTGCATAAATTATAAGAGCAATAGCCGAAATCATTCCGATAGCAGCAAACCAATACCATATATAATGTGCATTATTGGTTGCCAGTTCCCATTCTGCTGTTGTGGCATATAATTGCGGGTCGGGACAATATTTTGATAATAAAATACCAGACAAACCGAAACCTAATATAGATGAAAGGAATGAATGTAAATGACTGAATCCTAAATATAATCCTTCTTCACCTTTGGGGGCTTGTAATGAAAAATATTCAAGATATCTAGGCGAAATAAAGCATTCTGCAAGAGCTTGGAATGCGATACCTACAATCATCATAAAAGTTATAGGGTGTAATCCTATTATTTCTCCTTCAAATAAATTGCCTGTTGCCATTATTAATGCCGAAAGAGGAATTAAAAACATTCCTAGAATAATGGATGTCAGAGCCTTACGTTTTGCCATTATTTGTGTGACAAAATTTACACATAGAACAACAACAAAGGGATTAACATTGGCAATCCATCCCGGTCTGGCAGTTTCTCCGGCTAGACGTATAACGTATTTGGGCATTGTGGCATATAATTGTTGTTGAACAATCCAAAAACCTGTTACAATAAGAATTAGAATTAATAATCTGCCGTTAGAAAAAACTTTTGTAAGTCCGTTAACGACCTCTTTAATACTTTTTCCTTCGCCACTATGGTGTGCCGAATGATAAAATAATACTACCGCAGTGAATGCAATGGCACATAATGAGGCTGAGAAAAAATTAATATAGATGTAAGCCGATTCTCCTACAAATGAACGAAGTGGGTCTATAACACTTTTCCCTGTGAAAGAACCTATATTTACCATCATATAGAAAATAGAATATCCTTTAGCTCTGGTTTCTGAAGTTGTTTCTCGAGCTACAGATGCGGATATAATGGATTTTATAAAGGCACCACCAATCATTAAGATTATCAGAACCGGAATGATAAGGTAACGTTCAGAACTCCCTATAAGTCCCGTGAAAACAGTTTTCTCACCATATTGAACTAATCCTGCACTTTCAAGCATAATAGGTAATAATCCTTGAAGAAAATACCCGACAGCTAATAGAGAAAATGCAATTATAATGGATTTTCGATAACCTATTTTATCGGCAAATGCTCCGGTAAATAACGGAAGCAGATAAAGACCTCCGGAGAAAAGACCGGAAATAAGACTTGCTTCAATATCGGAAAATCCAAGCGTATTTGATAAGTAAAGCGTAATAACAATAAACACAGCATAATATGCCATACGTTCAAGTAGCTCCGCTGTGTTTGCAGTCCAAAAAGCACGTGTATATTTTGCCATTATATGTAGATAGATTTTTTAGTTTTTGTAAAGTTAATAAGTTTTCTTTTATCCAACAAAGAACAGACCCACTTGATATACAATAAATGCAGCAATCCATGCAACAGTGGTATTGTATATAACAGCAAATGCTCCATATTTCCAACTTCCGGATTCTTTGATTATTGCAACAATCGTTGCAATGCATGGGAAATAAAGAAGTGAAAAGACCATGAAAGCTAATGCCATTACAGGATTAAAGTCAGGTACTCCGGTTTGTGGGTTTATTGCTGTTAATCGTTCTGATAGTGAGTCTTCATTATCTGAATCGGCTGAGTATAATACACCTAATGTTGATACTACAATTTCTTTTGCACTGGTTCCTGACAATATGGCAATAGATACTTTCCAATTAAATCCCAGAGGTTTCATTACAGGTTCAACAAAATGTCCTATATCGGCAAGGAACGAATTTTGTTGTTGTTCGACAAGTTCCTGTTGGGTCATTTGTTTGTTACTTTTTTCCATATTACGAGGGAAATAGCTTAAAATCCATATAACTATACTTGCAACAAGAATTACGGTACCCATTTTACGTAAATATTGTTCGCCTTTGTCCCACATGTGGTGAAGGGTTGCTTTGAGGGTAGGTACACGATAGGGTGGGAGTTCCATGACGAAAGGTGTCTCATCTTTTTTGAAATGAAAACGTCGTAATAATCTTGCTGTTATAATTGCTACAAAAATGCCTAATATATATAACGACATTAACACCAATGATGGGTGTTTGGGAAAGAATATACCTACCAATAATATATATATAGGTAATCTTGCACTACATGACATAAACGGATTTATCAGCATTGTTATGAGTCTGCTGCTTCTACTTTCAATGATACGTGTGGACATAATTGCAGGAACATTACAACCGAATCCCATAACCAAAGGAATGAAAGATTTACCGTGTATTCCGAGTTTATGCATGATTTTATCCATGATGAATGCTGCTCGTGACATATAGCCGGAATCTTCCATAAATGAAATAAACAGATATAATATAAGGATATTAGGTAAGAATACGATAACTCCACCAACTCCACCTATAATTCCGTCAATAATTAAATCTTTCATAGGACCTGCCGGCATATAATTTCCTATTAGTCCCGATAACCATTCGACGCCCTTTTCAATCCATTCCATTGGATAAGCTCCTATTTCAAATGTTGCCCAAAACATGAACCACATGATAAGTAGGAATATAGGAAATCCGAACAATTTATGCGTAACAATAGCATCAATGATTTCAGTACCTTTTACATTTCTTGGTTCTTCTCCTTGTTCGTATGTTTCATGTAAAGCTCCCGAAATAAATCCGTATTTCTCACTTGCTATGGCAGATACAATGTCTTCTTGACCTACATCTTCAATGTGTCTTACCCATTTATCCCTTATTGTTCTCCATTGAGAGAATTCCGGTTGAGATTCAAGCATGTGTTCTACTTCTTTGTCTCCTTCAAGCAATTTAATAGCGAGATAGCGAGGAGAGAATTGTTGAACAGGTTGAGAACTTGCCTTAATGTTATCTTTTAATTCTTTAATGGCTGATTCTATTTCAGAACCTAATTGTACGTGTACATGGCGTACAGTATCATGCTTATCTTCATATACCTTTATGATTGTGTCAAGTAGTTCGGAAATTCCTTCTCCTGTTTTTGTTACAGTGGGGACGAATGGAACACCAATCATTTTTCCTAATGCTTCGTAGTCAAGTTTTGCACCACTGCTTTTTAATTCATCATACATGTTTAACCCGACAACCATGCTTCTATCCATATCGATAAGCTCGGTTGTTAAGTATAAGTTTCGTTCCAGATTTGACGCTACAATCATATTGAGAATTACATCAGGAATTTCATCTTTCAGATATCTCCTTACATATAATTCCTCCGGAGAATAAGCCGACAGAGAATAAGTACCGGGAAGGTCCACAATCGTAATATGGTAACCTTTATAATCAAAATAGCCTTCTTTGGCGTCAACGGTTACACCGTTGTAATTGCCCACACGTTCATGAGCTCCACTAACGAAGTTAAAGAGGGAAGTTTTACCACAATTAGGGTTTCCAATCAATGCAACATTGATGTTTTTCCCTTCACGTTTAGCTATTGTTACAGGGTCATTGTCGTTTATTGTTTGTACACCTTTATTGTTGGTTATTGAGGTTAATTCAATATCGTTTTCTTTGTCGGGTACAACTTCAATTAAAGCAGCTTCACTATGGCGCAAAGATACTTCATAACCCAATATGCTATATTTTATAGGGTCTTGTAAAGGTGCATTTAATAATGATTTAACCTTCTTTCCGCGAACAAATCCCATTTCCATGACTCTTTTGCGGAATGCACCATACCCTAAAATTTTGATAATAGTGGCTGATTCGCCTGTTTTTAAATCTGATAACTTAATCACTGTAAAGAATTCTTTATATTGTAACACAAAGATAGTGTATAGGTTGAGATAATCCTAAAATTTTAAAGATAATTATTTATAATTATTCTAAATAATACACCTGATGATTGCAGTGATTCTATTTACAATGGGATTCATTATTAGCATACGTATTTTATCAATCATAATACATGCAAAGAAAATCATGTAGATAAAAATAATCCAATATATGGTAAATGTAAAATAATCCATGTTTAATGTAATCTCATATAAGAAATTTTTTAAAGTACTCCAAATGGGTGGCATTTTGTGAATGAGATATACCGCAAACGCATTGACTGCAATAGAATTAATGAATTCGTTATGGAAATCTAATGTTGTGAATACCAAAAAAAATGATATTGATGCTGAAATGACAAAAGGAGAATTATACGCAAAAGCCATTTCACTTTTACATGTAAAAGTACTAATGATTATAAGTACAAAAGATATAAGATAAGTATAAATAAATTTCATCCTATACTTTTTGTTGGATGAAACATATTTACGCAGATAACGTCCTATTATATATATGTAGATGAGTTGCATTACGTTATATCCGGTTGGGTTGATGTTTCCATTCCAAAACCATCCGAGATATACATTTAAGAAAGTTAATCCTATCAATAAAAGGGTATATTGTTTCTTATCAATATTTTGCAGACCGTTGTTTATGATAGGAGAGATAATATATAAAGCAAAATATGCAGGAATAAACCACAAATCCGTGTGAGAAAATATGGCAAAAGAAAGACATACATCGGTGAGTGTATATTGTTCGGGTTTTAGAATTGCATAAATAAGATAAATAATAACCGAATAAAATGTACACCAAAGAATGAAATTTATGGCACCTTTCACAGTCGGCTTTATTCCGAAATATCCTGAAATAAGAACAAAACAATTAACACCGATGATTGAAAAACTTTCCATTAAAATTTTACTTGTAATATTTAATGAAAAAATATCATGAAACTTCATGATGGCAGGTAAATTGAATGTTGCACCGGTAAAATGAACACATAATATCATAAACATGCTTATGATACGTAGTAATTCAATATTGCTTTGACGTGTTTTCATATATGATATGTTATATCTCTCTTATGATTTTACCGTTAGAAGTCTCTTTAAATTTATTTATTGCAACATAATATCTTGGAATAGCATGACTAGGTAGTTTTACTTTCATTTTTTCTATAAAGTCTGGTCGTATCATTCCTGTTTTTATTGTTCCTTCGGGTAGGCTAGTGTATTCCAATGCTAAAACGAGTTCTTCTCCCCATTTATCCGAAGGTTGAGATGTTATAAAAAAGCGAACGTTTTTAATGATTTCGCCTATTATTGGTTCTATTGTTTCAGGAAAAACCTTAATTCCACCGGTGTTTATCACGTTGTCTATTCTTCCGCACCACATAAATTGTGTGGGTGATAGCAATTCCACAATATCGTTGGTTACTATTTCACTTTGAGAAAAATGTGGGGAATGTATAATAAGACAATCACGTTCATCTGTTGAGAAAGTAATATCACCAAGTGCAGTATATGGTTGAGGCGTTGTACCCATAGGAGCCAGTGCCACATGACTGCATGTTTCGGTCATTCCGTAAGTGCTAAATGCTCTGATACCCTGTTCGGCTAACCATTGTTCCAGTCTGTTAGAGATTTTACCTCCTCCGATTATGATGTTATCAAATAAAACCAATTTCTCGGGATTGTTGATTAGGTATTTGATTTGGGATGGTACAAATGCTCCTAAACTGATTCTTTTATTGTCGGTATAATCAGCTAATGGCTGGTTGGATGGCTCCTCCTCAATAATTTTTGCACCCAGTTCCAAAGCACGCACTATCATCATTTTTCCGGCGATATAATCGGGAGATAAGTTGAGATAAAATGTAGATTCGCTATTTAATTTGAAATATTCATTGGTTAGTTTTGCCGAAGCTCTCATATCTTCTTTAAGAAGATGAATTTCTTTTGGTGTTCCTGTTGAACCGGATGTATGTGCTACAACGTATGGTAATTCATTGAAATATTCTTCAATGAATGTGGCAACTTTGGCAGATGAATGATGTATGATTTCCTCTATGGAATTACATGGATGATTGTTAATTGTCAGTTGCATTGAAACTTTATATTTTATACTGTAATCCAATTTAAGTCAGGGATATCCCATGAACCTGTGATGTCGTATGTAAGATGGTCTTCTTGTTGTCTAAGTGGGGAAGTAATATTATTGGAAAACACCATTCCTGTTCCTAATCCTTGTGGAATTTTTGGCTGTAATGTCGTTACCCATTGAGCTATTGCATTTAGACCTATGTTGGATTCTAATGCAGAAGTGACCCATCCTCCTATTTTGAATTGAGCTGCCATTTTCAACCATTCAAGGGAGCCTGATAAGCCTCCCATAAGTGATGGCTTTAGAATGATATAATGTGGGTGAATAGTACGCAATAGTTCCATCATTACCATAGGGTTGGTTATGCCTATCAATTCTTCATCCAGTGCTATATGAATGGGGGAATTTTTGCATATTTCAGCCATTTCTTCCCATTGTCCGGCTTTAATAGGTTGTTCAATAGAGTGTATATTATGTTTTGATAAAACGTCTAATCGTTGCATTACGTTTTGGGGGATAAAGCCTCCATTGGCGTCAAGTCTTATTTCGAGATCGTTTTTAGAATATTTTTTGCGCACGTATTCAATCATTTCAACCTCTTGTTGAAAATCTATTGCACCTATTTTGAGTTTAATCGTATGAAATCCGGCATTGACTTTTTCGTCTATACGTGAAAGCATTTCTTCTTTCTTTCCCATCCATACAAGACCATTGATGGGTATTTTATATTTGCCATCAGTGAAAGAGGAGGGGTAACAAATACGTTTACCTCCATTGGAAAAATCTAAAATGGCTGTTTCAAATCCGAATAAAATAGAGGAATGTGCCGATAGGTCAGTTGCTTCTTCATTTTCAATATTTCTACAAAGTTCGCGTAACTTTAATTCGTAATTTTCATTATCTTCGGCTGATAATCCTTTAAAAATGGCACATTCTCCTATACCATAAACTTCGGGATGTGATTCATCCCAAAGTTTAAGGAAATAAGTGTCTTTTGTTATCATTACCCCGCG
>CAZTFX010000088.1:0-8459 GCA_964613095.1 uncultured Muribaculaceae bacterium
CATAACTATCGCTTTTTCTTATAACAACACTAAATCCCTTATCAAGTTTTAAAAACAGCAAAAAACCTCATAATCCAAAATTTCAGTATGATTTCTTGGATTATAATCCGAAATTTATATCTCATTTTTTGGATTAGACCAAAAAAACAGCTATAAATCAATCTATGGGAATGTGATTTTAAAACGAGTGAGATTATCGTCTCCGGTGTAAAGAGAAAAAGCGCAATGATGGCGCATCAAGATTTCACGTACAAACATCAACCCTATGCCTTGCCCCGAAGGTTTCGTGGTGAAAAACGGGCTAAATAGATTCTGCTCCACATCTTTGCTTATACCTTTTCCCGTATCAGCAATCTCAAGACACACTCTATTCTTGACGATAGATGTGGTTATGTATATATCACCTTCGGCAACAATACTTTCCACTGCATTTTTTACTATATTTTGCAACACTTGTTCAAAAAGAGGTACATCCAATTTTACTTTCGTATCTTCAGCACAACATTTCAAGTGCAAATTTATACCTTTTTCAGCACAATAGGACTGAAACAATATGGACATTCTCACTATTACATCATTCAATTGGGTATCTTTCAACACCGCAGCCGGTATTTTCACCACATTGGACAGATTGGTTATGAACGTACTCATCTTCACGCTGCGCTCTACACACACCTGCATCATCTCACGCACATCTTCAGCATTTCCCAATTGCTCAAGAACGGAATCCACCGTATCGAGAGCCGACGATAATCCCGCAACCGTATTATTTACCTCATGTGCCATTATGCGAATCACTTTCTCATAAGCATTTCGTTCGGCTTTCATCATTTCATCGGTAAGTGATTCTATAAGATAAAACGGATGTGGCACTCCACTATCAATAAATGAATATTTTGAGCAACGATATATCATTGAATGACGAGTGCGAACCGTAACAGCCTTCCCATGCTCCAATCCCAACAAATCTCTCACCAATGGAGAGTTAACATCAATCAGTCTCAATCCTACAGCGTCGTCAATCTCAAGCATTTTCAACGAAGCTTCATTTGCAAGTATTATTTTATCATTACCGTCCATCATCACCACTCCCATAGGTGAGCATTCTATCAACATATTCAGCAAATGGTTCTGCTCTTGATTATGCAATCGTTCACTTCGTAACTGTGACAACATCACATTAAACAAATCTACTATCTTATCGGCTTCATATTGTCCTCGTTTAGTAAGCGAGCTATTAAAATCTTGTTCTCTCAACAAATCAAACCCTGTTGTTATCGAGTCAATGGGTTTTAACACCTTCCGATAAAAATATACAAGAAACACAATATTAGCTATAGTGAGCAATTCTACCGCATAAAACCAAACACTTTTCACATCAATACCAAGCGATAACATTATCACCCATACCGATAATTGAAGCACAGCCAATATTATAAAAAAGTAGCGCAAACGCATAATTCAGTGAGGAGTGAGGAATTTGGAGTTAGGAGTTCAATTTATATTTTTCTATTCGGCGATATAGCGCGGCACGACTTATTCCAAGTTCACGTGCTGCCAATGATATGTTGTTATTATGTTTCTCTAACGTAGTTTTCACCATATTTCGTTCCACATCTTCAATCGTAGTAGCACCTATGCCACGAGCCACAGAGTGTGCTGCCGATTGCTGATTACGGAAATCCTCGCCTGTTATCACCGATGAACCGCACACAAGAATAGTGCGTTCCACAAGGTTCTTCAGTTCACGAATATTTCCGGTGAAAGGTAAAGTTTTCAGATAGGTAAATACGTCGGGCGCAAATTCAGGCAGTTCCAATCCATTTTCGGCACATATCGACGAAGCAAAATGCCGTACAAGCAATGGTATATCTTCGACACGTTCACGAAGCGGTGGGACATTCACCGTAACAAGATTTATGCGATAAAGCAAATCTTCTCTAAAAGTGTGATTAGCCACCATTTCCGACAAATTGGCATTTGTGGCACACACCACTCTTATATCTACCTTATGCGTTTCACTGCTACCAAGAATCTCAAATTTCTGTTCTTGAAGTACTCGTAATAACTTCACTTGACACGACAAATCAAGTTCACCTATTTCATCAAGAAAGATTGTACCCCCATCGGCTAAATCAAAACGTCCCACTCTATCGGCAAAAGCACCGGTAAAAGCGCCTTTTTTATGCCCAAACATTTCACTTTCAAACAACGATTGAGATATACCACCAAGATTCACTTTTACAAACGGTTTTCCTTTCCGCTTACTATTATTATGAATAGCTTCGGCTATGAGTTCCTTGCCCGTACCACTTTCACCGGTTATCAGGACAGGCGCATTAGTAGGAGCTATTCGTTCTACTAGTGTCAATGCTTTTCTAAGTCCTTCGCTACGTCCTATAATCTTTCCTTGAGTAAACGATGATTGCGCTGTTTCGATCAGTTCATTCTTTCCGGATATTTCAAGAGCCGTCTCTATGCGCTGAATAAGTATTCTGTTATCCCATGGTTTTGTAATAAAATCGAATGCTCCGGCTCTCATGCCTTCCACAGCGAGGTCGATACTCCCCCAAGCTGTAATTAAAATTACAGGTACTTCCGGGTTGAACAATTTAACTTGCTTAAGCAAAGTAAGTCCCTCAACACCCGACGTCAATCTGGAATAATTCATGTCCATAACTATCAATCTGAGTGGTGTGTTTTTCACCACATCAATAGCCGCAGCAGGATTATGCACACACACTGTTTCATATCCCACACGCTTCAAAAGCATCGCTAGCGATGAACATATCAACTTATCATCATCTACAATCAATATCATAACATAAAGATATGGTAAAATCGAGAATTGACAATAAAAAAGAGTTAAATACATTTCTAAATACTGATTCTCATTATCAATTCTCATTTTTCAACTTCTAATTATCTCTCAGCGCATCTATCGGATTCACATTGCTGATATTCCTTGCCGGCAGATAGATACCTATTAGCACTGTTATAAGTATCACCACATAGCACAATAGCGAGATTATAGTGAAATGTTCGCCAAAGTGAAGAATCCAGCTATCCATCATATTTATGCCCTCATCGTAAAACATTCCCAAGGTTGTTCCTAAAAATGTTGTGTGCAACGCTATTTGCAGATACAGCAAGCAACCTATTATCACAGCCAAAGTAGAAAGCACAAAGCCCTCTCTAAGCAGCATTCTTCTGATATTCCAACGAGTAGCACCAAATGTGCGCAACACCCCCATTTCTTCCACTCTGCTACGAGTTTGAAGCCAAAATGTACCCACCACTCCAAGACAAAGATTTATCAAGAAGAATAAAGTAAGAATAAGCGTCATATTATTTATTGTGAAATATGATCTTTCACTCGTTCTATGCACACTCTTCATTGTGTCAACTCTTTCAGCATAATAGTTGCCTACAGATAGTTCCTTGTTCATAAACTCGTCAAATCCTTTGATAAATTCGTCCACATCCACACCTTCTTCCACTCTTATCATCACCTTGCAATGGGTATATAGCTCAGGTTTATCTTGTGGGCGGAACACAAGAGAATAAGTGGGGCGATAAGTTTGATAATGCACATCTTTAAGTACAGCTCTTACAGGACACCATATTGTATCTTTTTTCCAATTCTGAAAATAAATTTGTTTACCAATGGCATTTTTTTCATTCCCAAAGAAACGGCGAGCAACATCGGCTGTTATCACCACATCTTTCCACGAAAAGTTGAGTTTTGACAATTCTTCGGGCGACGGACTTCCTTCAACAGTTTCCATTCCGTAGGTTTCAAAAAAATTAGTATTTGCGTGAAATCTTAACACATCTATCTGTTTCACTAACGAATCCACTGCAATATTTCCCGATTTGAAACTATAAGTTTGATTACCATTTGACCCAATGTATTGCCAAGATGTAAACACATAAGTAGCACTCTCCACACCCTCATAATCTCTCACCTTTCGCATTATAAGATCCATACTTTCCACACAAGCATCATAGGTAGCATATTCCGGCTGATATATTGGATCTTTCTCTGAGTAGGTTGTCATTGATACAACACATAATCTATCGGCATCATAACCCAATGGGAGACACTTGTTATAAAGATACACTGCACTCACATCAAGCAGCACCCATAATATCATCGACACTATAATGAGTTCGGCAAATATCCAACCATTCTTCTTGCGTCTACTCCATAAATTTTGAAATATAATTTTCCACATAACTCTTTTTCACTTTTTATCGTTCAACATTTCTACCACCGGACGCTTCAAAGCACTTTTTGCCGGCAAATATGCACTCATTGTATTCAGTATCACACAAGCCACCAATGAAAACACGTATACACTCGGTGCAAATATCATCTCAGCAGTTATATCGATATCAACTCCTGCTACACTTGCATTCTCACCTATAAATTCTAACATCAGATAATCTTTGCACCCGAAGATTATCAACCAACATAGAATTACGCCTACAATTCCTCCTATTACAGTAAGAATTAAATTCTCCCACATCACTTGTTTCAACAGTGAACCGCGAGTAGCTCCGAATGATTTGCGCACACCCATTTCCAATTTACGCATTTCCATACGACTCGAAATCATTCCGCTAAGATTCAGTGCCGGTATCAATAACAGAATAAACACTCCTATAAGAAGTAACATTCCTCCTGCCGACTTATGAAACTCGTCCCAACCTTCCATTTTCTTTGAGTTGCGAGTTGCCGAAGTTAAATGTAAATATTGAAAATTAATACACCAATCGGGATCTGAATTGCTAAAACGATTGAATCGATCCACTATCTCAGCACGTAAAGCCTCTGCTTGAGCATCATCTTCCACCACAAATCTCAAGTAATAGCTTCCCACATAAGCAAGCCCATTCATTTCAAACCTATAGCTATCGTGCGTTGTATAAGGAGCTATTACCTCGGCAAATGATTCTCCGGCTATCACGCTTGGCTTTTCTATCACCCCACATACCGTAAAGTCCTGATAGCTGATTTTCACCGTCTTTCCCACAGCATTGCTTACTGTGCCATATAATTCTCGAGCTACATTATCCGAAATCACCACTTTCTTTATCTCTCCGTCAAAATCAGCCTTAGTAAAAGGAGCACCTACAATAAAACGATAATTGTAAACATCAAAGAAATTCTCATCGGTATATACTCCTCTAAACTCATAATTCTTGTAATTGTGCTTAATTGAAACATTCCTGCCTCTCCCCAATTCAGCCGACACAGTCTTCACATTCTTAAGTGTATAGAACCATTCGTTCACAGCCTTATAAGAATATCCCGATACATATTGCGATTTTTCATTTTTTCCCTTGAATGCACTATTATTCAAATAATAGACATTTTCACGATTTGTGTCGGGATAAATAGGGGCAACATCAAGATAGATTACCACAGCAAGTATTGTGGTGGAGGCTATCGCAAGAGCCGTACCAAAGATGTAAATCCCGGTGAAAAGCTTATTTTGCCTCATCAGCTCAATAGCTTGTTTAAAATATAACTTCAACATAAAATTCATTCATTTAAAAAGTTTCAATCATTTTTCAATTCTTCACTATTTTCTCAAAATCGGCATTTATTGAATAATTTCCTGCAAAATCCCAAAGAGTGATGCTACGAATCTGATAATAATAATACCAATAGTAAAACAGCGCATTTATATGGTCGGCTCGTGCCGAATCCTTATTCTCCTGAGAATCATTCAAATCAAGAGTGGATATTTTACCTATCATAAACGTATGTACATTGGTATCATATCGTCTTTGCGCTATTTCATCGGCACGCTTGGCAAGTTCCAACTGTTCACGTTGGTTATTGAAGCGTTCCACAAGGATAAACAGATTTTGATAAAAGTCAATCTCTTCTTTTTTCAATCGGCTTTGCACCACGTCTCGATTACTCTCAGCCACTTTCACTTGTCCTTTTCGCTTTCCCCAATCGATCAACGGAATTGATATCCCCACTTCCACCACTTGATTATCCTTCAGTCCTCGATAAGCTTCTTTCAGCATATTATTCGTACCGGTGTAGCCTATTTGAGCAAAAAGATTTACTTTGCGTAGATTCCCTTTCGCCTTTGCCACTGCATAATCGGCTTCAAGTTGTCGGCGTTGAATATTCTTTGCATGGGCATTGTTGTACATCGCCTTCGAACGCACTTCATTATAGTTCACCTCTTTAAGGCTAATAACTTCGGGTATAAGAGGCTCTATCTCTACGTTATCTTCAATATCGAGAAACGAGCGAAGTTGAAACATTGCATTCTGCTTTGCACTCTCATTATTGTTTAGCGACTGGCGGGCAGTGAGCATATTAAGTTCAATCTGCAACAAATCATTTTCGCTTATCTGCCCCATTTTACGCTTTGCTTGTGCCACTTCATAGAGTTTCTCGGCATTTGCAAGATTTTGCATTGAAATCGCCAACTCCTCACGAGCCGAAAGCAAATTGAAGAAATATTGCACTGCAAGCATTGCAACCTCTTCGGTTTCACTCAAGAACCTTGCTTTTGCTTCGGTATAGCGAAGTGGTTCAATCTTTCGATTCCACTTCAGGGTATTCACTCCAAATATCGGCTGATTAAGCGTCAATGCTACAGGCACACTCATATATCGATTCCCTACATTGCCGTCCATCTGTCGCAAGAAATCAAGCGACGAATTAAGCGAAAGTGTACCTCCGGTAAGCCAAATATTTTGGGTAACCGACACTTCTCCACTCAAACCGATGTTGTTGTTGCGCACAAACGTGTAGGAACCATCGCTCTGTTGGTAAGCACTATAACTCTTGTTATAGCTCGGCAATGTTGCATTGAAATTCACCTCGGGAAGCAAATTTGCCTTATAAGAGCGGTATTCCCAATAGGCTGACTTCAGCTCATTAAGAGCCACAGCAGCATCTACACTTCTAGTGCGAGCAAGCAGAATTGCATCGTCAAGAGTAATCTTGCTAACCTCATCTGCCCCCACAGCAAACGCACGCAAAACTAATAATATAATCACCCAATATCGTTTCATTTCAAAAACTCCTAACTCCTAATTCCTAACTCCTAACTCCTAACTCCTAACTCCTAACTGCTTAAAACACCTGTCGTCCATCGAAGAATCTAGCTATGCGATCGGTTCGGCGAGCCTGTTCCTCGTTGTGAGTTACCATTACGATAGTTTTTCCATCTTCCCTATTCAGCTTTTGAAGCAGCTCCATAATTTCAGCACCCATTTTTGAATCAAGGTTACCGCAAGGTTCATCAGCAAGAATAATTTCAGGATTACCCACTATAGCGCGAGCAATAGCCACACGTTGACACTGACCTCCCGACAATTGCGATGGTTTGTGGTTCAATCGGTGGCTCAATCCCACTTTTTCAAGTACCTCTTTAGCAAGGCGAGTGCGTTCGCTACCACTCATATTGCGATATAGCAATGGGATCATCACATTGTCTATCACGCTAAGAAAATTTATCAAGTGGAAACTTTGGAACACAAACCCAAGTTTCTCGTTACGAAAACGAGCCAAGTCGTTTTCCTTCATATTCTCGGCTTGCTTGCCACACACTTCCACTGTGCCACTCGTTGGCAAGTCAAGAAGCCCGATAATATTGAGCAAAGTAGATTTTCCACAACCTGAAGGTCCCATAATACTGAGAAACTCTCCTTTTTCAACTTCGATATTCACATTTTCAAGTGCCTGAGTTTCAATCTCATCAGTTCGGTATATCTTATTGATACCGGTAAGTTTAATTACGTTCATATTTTTATATTTTTAGTTTTCTCTCAATGCCTCGATTGGATTAATATTGCTCATACTTCTCGCCGGCAAATAAATCCCCAAAAGCACAATAGCAGTTATCACAACATAACACAATAGCGAAATAATCATGAAATGCTCACCGAAATCAGTAACCCAAGTATCTATCAAGTTGAGTGTAAAAAACGAATCATATCCTTGATACACCCCCTTATCCAATGCCACTTGAAGATATATTATGCATCCTATGAACACAGAAACAGTGGATAACACAAGTCCTTCTCCGAGAAGCATCAAACGAATATCCCAACGGCGAGCACCGAACGAGCGCATAACACCTGCTTCTTCGGCACGGTTTCGTGTTTGTAGCCAAAATGTCCCCACGACTCCAAGAAATAGATTCACAAAGAAAAAGAGCATCAGTGATGAATTTAATTGTCGAGATGAGGTTATTCCGCAATGTTGTTCTTCAGTTGAAATTATGTCGGAATAACTTTTCACCCCGGTAGCATAAAAGTTACCTTTTTTCATTTCCTTTCCCATCGTTTTACGAAAATCGGTAACAAAATCATTCACATCCACGCCCGACTTCAATCGCACCACCACATCAAGATTATAATAAAAGGGAGGTTCTATAAATTCAATTTACCATTAGCGAGTAGTCAGAACCTCATTA
>CAZTFX010000089.1:0-8408 GCA_964613095.1 uncultured Muribaculaceae bacterium
GTGTGAAATGGCAATTTACTACACTTTGGATTTTTTTATCGGACACCAATAAAAAAATAATTATTCTCTCCCCAAAAATTTGGTAATAGACCAAACAGCTTAAAACAAAAATCCCGACGGTATCCGTCGGGATTTTCTATATAGAGGAATAATTATTTTATCCTACAAGTTCTTCAGTTTCTACTTCTGCTTCTCTTTTGCTATTGGCACGATCTATATCGTCTTTGCTTGCAACTACAAGTGAGTTGTATTCGCGTAAACCTGTACCAGCCGGTATCAAGTGACCGCAGATTACATTTTCTTTCATACCTTCCAAGTAGTCGGTCTTTCCATTAATAGCAGCTTCATTAAGCACCTTTGTAGTTTCCTGGAATGAAGCAGCCGACATAAAGCTTGAAGTTTGAAGTGCAGCACGAGTGATACCTTGTAGAATCTGTTCTGATGTTGCAGGAACTGCATCACGAACCTCGATTACCTTCAAGTCTCGACGCTTCAATGCTGAGTTTTCATCACGCAACTTACGAGCTGTGATAATCTGACCAGGCTTAACATTAGTTGAATCACCTGCATCAACAACCACTTTTTTGCCCCAAATGCGATCATTTTCATCCATAAACTCACGCTTATCAACTACTTGTTGTTCTAGGAAGCGAGTATCTCCCGGATCAAGCACATTAACCTTACGCATCATCTGACGTACGATAACTTCAAAGTGCTTATCGTTGATTTTCACACCTTGTAAACGATAAACGTCCTGAACTTCATTAACGATATAGTCTTGAACAGCAGTAGGACCCTTGATATTCAAGATATCACTTGGAGTAATTGCACCATCGGACAAAGCTGTACCGGCACGCACATAGTCATTTTCTTGTACAAGAATTTGTTTTGACAATGGCACCAAATATTTCTTGACTTCCCCAAGTTTAGATGTAACTGAAATTTCACGGTTACCACGCTTAATCTTACCGAATGAAACTTCTCCATCAATTTCACTCACAATTGCAGGATTAGATGGGTTACGAGCTTCAAACAACTCGGTTACACGAGGAAGACCACCGGTGATATCACCTGCTCCACCTACTGCACGAGGAATCTTAACAAATACTTCACCCGGTTTCAATTCTACACCTTCTTCCACCATCAAGTGTGCACCTACCGGTAACGAATAAGTCTTAACCAATTCTCCATTAGCGTCAAGTAATTGAGCTTCAGGAACACGAGTTCTATCCTTAGATTCAATAATAATCTTATCACTGATACCAGATGCTTCATCTACTTCATTACGGAATGTAACACCCTCAATCACATTATTGAATTTAACCTTACCGGCAACTTCTGAAACGATCACGGCATTGAATGGGTCCCATTCGCAAATCAAATCGCCCTTCTTAACCATGTCACCGTTCTTTTTGTATAGTTTAGAACCGTAAGTAATATTTGCTGTTGTTAAAATCATTTTGGTATTTGGTTCCAATATGCGCATTTCTGCCATACGTCCCACAACTACTTCATGATCTTCAGCTTGAACACTACGCAATTCGTCAATTTCCAAAATACCATCATAACGAGATGTAATATTAGAAACTGCAGCAATATTTGAAGCCACACCACCGACGTGGAATGTACGAAGTGTCAACTGAGTACCCGGTTCACCAATTGATTGTGCTGCAATCACACCGACTGCCTCTCCCTTTTGAACCATCCGGTTAGTTGCTAGGTTACGTCCATAACACTTAGCACAAACACCCTTCTTAGCTTCACAAGTAAGCACTGAACGTATTTCAACACTCTCTATTGGAGATTGTTCTATACGTTTAGCTGCCGCATCGCTAATTTCTTCTCCGCTATATACAATTACTTCACCAGAAATAGGATCAACAACATCATGCACCGATACACGACCGACAATACGTTCACCAAGAGATGCTACAACATCCTCATTGTTCTTAACTTCGGTACAAATAAGTCCGCGTAATGTACCACAGTCTTCTTCGGTAATAATCACGTCATGAGCCACGTCTACAAGACGACGAGTCAAATAACCTGCATCGGCTGTCTTCAATGCTGTATCGGCAAGACCTTTACGAGCACCGTGAGTAGAAATAAAGTACTCTAGCACACTTAGACCTTCCTTAAAGTTAGCCAAGATTGGGTTCTCAATGATTTGTCCACCTTCTGCACCAGCTTTTTGAGGTTTAGCCATCAAACCACGCATACCTGATAACTGACGAATCTGGTCTTTTGAACCACGAGCACCTGAATCAAGCATCATATATACTGAATTGAAACCTTGATTGTCACTTGACAATTGTTTCATCAAGATATCTGTCAAGTTAGAATTTACGTGCGTCCAAATATCAATAACCTGATTATAGCGTTCAGTATTGGTAATGAAACCCATACTATAGTTATTCATGACTTCTTCAACTTGTGCATACCCCTCATTTACAAGAGTTTCCTTTTCAGCAGGAATAAGCACGTCACCAAGATTAAATGACAATCCACCCTTAAATGCCATTTGGTAACCCAAGTTCTTGATATCATCAAGGAATTTAGCAGAACGAGGCACACCGCAAGACTTGATTACCTTACTGATGATAGTTCTCAACGATTTCTTTGAAATAATCTCGTTTACATAACCAATTTCCTTTGGAACATACTGGTTAAACAAAATACGTCCTACTGAAGTATTTTCTTTCAATACTTTCACTGGATTACCGTTCTCATCTATATCGTCAACAACAACCGAGATAACGGCATGAAGCGTTACTTTACCTTCATTATATGCAATTTCAGCTTCTTCCGGTCCATAGAACTTCAAACCTTCACCAACATCACCCTTACGCAACTTAGTAATATAATAAAGACCAAGTACCATGTCCTGAGAAGGAACTGTAATAGGTGCTCCGTTAGCAGGATTCAAAATGTTGTGTGAACCTAGCATTAACAATTGAGCCTCAGCAATCGCTTCATTACCTAGAGGCAAGTGAACTGCCATTTGGTCACCATCGAAGTCGGCGTTGAACGCTGTACATGCAAGCGGGTGAAGTTGAATTGCCTTACCCTCTATCATGCGAGGTTGGAATGCCTGAATACCTAGTCGGTGAAGTGTCGGAGCACGGTTCAACAATACAGGATGCCCCTTCATCACATATTCAAGGATATCCCATACAACCGGTTCCTTACGATCTACAATTTTCTTGGCACTCTTCACTGTTTTAACGATACCGCGTTCAATTAATTTACGGATAACGAAAGGTTTGTAAAGTTCGGCTGCCATATACTTTGGAAGACCACATTCATGCATTTTCAATTCCGGACCAACAACGATAACAGAACGAGCAGAATAGTCAACACGCTTACCTAACAAGTTTTGACGGAAACGACCTTGCTTTCCTTTCAAACTGTCGGAAAGAGATTTCAATGGACGATTTGCATCGGTTTTAACTGCACTGGATTTACGAGAATTATCCAACAATGAATCAACAGCCTCTTGAAGCATACGTTTCTCATTACGCAAAATAACTTCCGGAGCTTTGATTTCGATAAGCCTCTTCAAACGATTATTACGTATAATTACGCGACGATACAAATCATTCAAATCACTCGTAGCGAAACGACCACCATCTAGCGGAACCAATGGACGTAATTCCGGTGGAATAACAGGAATAGCATTCAAAATCATCCATTCTGGTTTGTTTCTATTCTTTGAAGCACGGAAACTTTCAACAACTTGCAAACGCTTCAACGCTTCAGTTTTTCGCTGTTGTGAACCTTCGGTACTAGCCTTATGACGTAATTCATAAGATAATTCATCAAGATTAAGTTTAAGAAGCAATTCATAGATAGCTTCGGCACCCATCTTGGCTACGAATTTATTTGGATCATCATCCTCAAGCATTTGATTTTCTTTTGGCAGTTTGTCCAAAATATCCAAATATTCATCTTCCGACAAAAGGTCTAGCGGTTGAATATCTTCAACTGTACCTGGGTTGATAACGATATAACGCTCATAGTAAATTACTGCGTCAAGTTTTTTTGACGCTAGTCCCAACAGATAACCTATTTTGTTAGGCAACGAACGGAAATACCAAATGTGAGCCACAGGCACAACAAGTTGGATATGTCCCATGCGTTCACGGCGTACTTTCTTCTCGGTAACTTCAACGCCACAACGATCACACACAATACCCTTGTAACGAATTCTTTTGTACTTACCACAATGACATTCATAATCCTTTACAGGACCGAATATGCGTTCACAGAACAAACCGTCACGTTCAGGCTTATATGTACGGTAATTAATGGTTTCGGGTTTCAAAACCTCACCGCTTGATTGCTCTAGAATTTCATCAGGAGATGCAAGACCGATAGAAATCTTTGAGAAGTTACTTCTTATCTTGTTATCTTTTCTAAAAGCCATATGTTATTATCTTCTTTACTTTATTATTCTAACTTGATGCTTAGTCCCAAACCACGAAGCTCATGCAACAACACATTTAATGATTCAGGTATAGCCGGATTTGGCATTGAATCACCTTTAACTATTGCTTCATAAGCCTTGCTACGACCTACAACGTCGTCACTCTTAACAGTCAAGATTTCTTGAAGGATGTGAGATGCGCCAAATGCTTCAAGCGCCCAAACCTCCATTTCTCCGAAACGTTGACCACCGAATTGAGCCTTACCACCTAGAGGCTGTTGAGTAATCAATGAGTATGGACCAATACTACGTGCGTGCATTTTGTCTTCTACCATGTGACCTAGTTTCAAGAAATATGTAACACCGACTGTTGCAGGTTGGTGGAAACGTTCTCCTGTACCACCATCATACAAGTAAGTCTTACCATAGCGTGGTAGACCTGCCTTATCGGTCCATTCATTTAAGTCGTCAAGATTACAACCATCAAAAATAGGAGTTGCAAACTTAACTCCAAGTTCACGACCAGCCCATCCTAGAACAGCTTCAAAAATCTGACCCAAGTTCATACGAGAAGGCACACCTAGAGGGTTCAATACCAAGTCAACTGGTGTACCGTCTTCCAAGAACGGCATATCTTCTTGACGAACTACACGAGAAACGATACCCTTGTTACCGTGACGTCCCGCCATCTTATCACCAACACCGATTTTACGTTTTTTAGCTACGTAAACCTTAGCCATTTGCATGATTCCTGATGGAAGCTCATCACCAATTGATATATCAAATTTCTTACGACGTAATTCCGCATCAATTTCTTTATACTTACGCAAGTAGTTACCCACAGTTGCTGCAATCATATCGTTTGCATGTGCATCGGTAGTCCACTTGCTCAAGTTTACAACTTCATAGTCAATTTCATTCAACAAAGATTCAGTGAAATTAGCACCTTTAGGAACGATTTCGGTTCCCATGAAGTCTTTAACACCTTGCGATGGTTTATCTTTGGTTAAAATAAGCAGTTTTTCTACAAGAATCTTTTTCAATTCTACCTTCTTTTCATCATATTCCTCATCAAGCATAGGAAGTTGAGCATTAGCAGCTTTACCTTTCTTTTTCTTGATAGCACGAGCAAATAAATGAGTGTCGATGATTACACCCTTCAAAGAAGGAGAAGCCTTTAAAGAAGCATCTTTAACATCACCTGCTTTATCACCAAAAATTGCACGTAGTAATTTTTCTTCAGGTGTTGGATCACTTTCGCCCTTTGGAGTAATCTTACCAATAAGAATATCACCGGGAACTACATGAGCACCCACACGGATAATACCACGTTCATCGAGATCCTTAGTTGCATCTTCACTTACATTTGGAATATCTGATGTCAACTCTTCCATACCACGTTTTGTTTCACGCACTTCAAGAGTATATTCATCAACGTGTACAGAAGTTAGAATATCTTCACGAACAACGCGTTCATTAAGCACAATTGCGTCTTCGTAATTATAACCCTTCCAAGGAATGTAAGCAACTTTCAAGTTGCGACCAATTGCCAATTCTCCGTTTTCGGTTGAATAACCCTCAGTAAGAATATCACCCTTTTCAACACGTTGTCCCTTATCACAAATCGGGCGCAAATCAATTGTTGTACTTTGGTTTGTTTTACGGAATTTCGGCAACTTATATTCTTTTACAGGAGATTCAAAGCTGACAAACTCTTCATCTTCTGTTCTATCATAACGGATACGGATTACGCTAGCATCTACATATTCGATAACACCAGCTCCTTCTGCTTGAATCTGAGTACGAGAATCGTAAGCTAATTGTGCTTCAATACCGGTACCAACAATAGGAGCTTCAGTGCGTAACAACGGAACGGCTTGACGCATCATGTTAGAACCCATCAATGCACGGTTAGCATCATCATGTTCCAAGAACGGAATCATTGCTGCCGCAATAGAAGAAATCTGCATTGGAGAAACGTCCATAAGTTGAACTTCTCCCGGAGCAACTACAGGGAAATCGGCATCATAACGAGCTTTTACCTTGTTACGGATGAAAGTACCATCATCATTTAGTGGAGCATTACCTTGCGCAATCACTTGACCTTCTTCAGCTTCGGCAGTCAAGTAAACAACTTCATCATTATTCAAGTTTACTTTACCATCGGCAACAGTACGATATGGTGTCTCAATAAATCCTAACTCATTAATCTTAGCATATACACAAAGCGATGAAATAAGACCAATGTTAGGACCTTCCGGCGTTTCAATAGGACATAAACGACCATAGTGAGTATAGTGTACGTCACGAACCTCGAAACCTGCACGTTCACGAGAAAGACCACCGGGACCTAATGCCGACATACGACGCTTGTGTGTGATTTCGGCAAGCGGATTGGTTTGATCCATAAATTGAGACAATGCATTTGTACCGAAGAAAGTATTGATTACCGAAGAAATAGTCTTAGCGTTAATCAAGTCAATCGGAGTGAACACTTCATTATCACGCACATTCATACGTTCACGTATTGTACGAGCCATGCGAGCAAGTCCTACACCGAATTGATTATATAATTGTTCTCCCACAGTACGCACGCGACGGTTACTCAAGTGGTCAATATCATCCACGTCGGTCTTTGAATTAACAAGACCTATCAAATATTTAATAATTTCGATGATATCTTCCTTTGTTAAAACCTTCACATCCATAGATGTGGTCAAACCTAGTTTTTTATTAATACGGAAACGACCTACTTCACCCAAATCATATCTCTTTTCTGAGAAGAACAAACTTTGGATAACTTCACGTGCACTGGCATCATCAGGAGCTTCTGCATTTCTCAACTGACGATAGATATATTGAATAGCCTCACGTTCAGAGTTGGTTGTATCCTTTTGAAGAGTGTTGAAAATGATTGAATAATCGCTTATATTGGCATCTACCTTATGTACCAAGATAGTTTGCACACCCGAATCCAAGATTTCTTGAATATTTTCCTCCTCTATAACTGTTTCACGATCTAGAATAACAGCATTACGTTCAATAGAAACTACTTCACCTGTATCTTCATCGGCAAAGTCTTCAATCCATGTCTTCAACACACGAGCAGCAAGACGACGACCCACTGCTTTCTTTAAATTGGTTTTATTTACTTTGAGTTCTTCTGCAAGTCCGAAAATCTCGATAATATCCTTATCGCTTTCCAAACCTATCGCACGTAACAATGTAGTTACAGGCAATTTCTTTTTACGGTCAATGTAAGCATACATTACATTGTTGATGTCGGTTGCAAACTCAATCCATGAGCCACGGAATGGTATAATACGAGCCGAATACAACTTGGTACCGTTGGCATGAGTACTTTGACCAAAGAATACACCCGGAGAACGATGTAATTGAGATACTACTACACGTTCAGCACCATTTATGATGAAAGTACCTTTATCGGTCATATACGGAATTGGTCCAAGATAAACATCCTGAACAACAGTAGCAAAATCTTCGTGATCCGGATCGGTGCAATATAGTTTCAACTTAGCCTTCAAAGGCACACTATAAGTCAAAGCACGTTCAAGACACTCCTCAATTGTGTATCTAGGAGGGTCGATATAATAATCAAGGAATTCCAATACAAAGTTATTGCGAGTATCCGCTATTGGAAAGTTTTCGGCAAAAACCTTATATAGTCCCTCGTTTTTCCTTTTTTCAGTTGGTGTATCTAATTGTAAGAAGTCTCTAAATGACTTCAATTGCACGTCAAGAAAGTCCGGAAATGCTAAAGGATTCTTGACTGATGCAAAATTTACGCGAGGTTGTTTAATTGTAACTGACATTGAAAAATATATTAGGTGAACTCAAATTAAAATAATAACACAAAAAGGTTAAGAACCGACTTTTCTAGGGGTTCTTAACCTAATTACCTGAAACTCAGGCAATATTATTTAAGTTCAACTTCTGCGCCAGCTTCTTCTAGTTGCTTCTT
>CAZTFX010000090.1:0-8056 GCA_964613095.1 uncultured Muribaculaceae bacterium
TTATTAATCTTTAATTCATATGAAAAACGTTGCGTTTCTATTTGGATTCTTCAAATTAGAAAGAGTGAGGAGTTGGGAATTATATTCCTTATTGGGATTATTGGGATAATTAGCCCAATACCCCGTACGTAAAGACAAAAGAACAAACGGTTCGGCTGAAAGCCGAAGGGCTTATCGGGCTGATAAAAAAGAGGTGCTACCGAAATGGGAAGCACCTCTGATTTATCACTTAAAAATTGTTTTTAGAACAATTTGGCCTTGCGAGGGTTGATACAGATACCAAAGATCTTATCACCTTCAGTATTTGCCAACGGTGCCTTAACCACATCACCGGCTGCATAATCATAATAGTACAAGCCTGCTGTCGGACGTTCTGAGTCTCCATCAGGAACGAAACCGAAATAAACATTACCGGTTTCTTCATCAATCGCAAATTGCGAAACATATAATGCTTCGTATGATGATGTAGTACCTGCTGTAGCAGCTACCGACATCTTAACCATTTTTGTATATCCCTTAACTTTAAGACCTTCTTCAAATTTAACCTTCGGATATTGAGCAAATCCCATGCCTGCTTCACCTGATGTCATGAAACAATACATGTGACCACGTGTGTCATCAAGAGCAAACGCCTTACATGTTGCACCATCAAGAAGAATGCTGGTAGGAGCCTTATCTGTGGCACCGATATGTTCAGCCTTAAAACGGTAAATACCGGTTGCATTATAGTTCTTAGGCCACCAATAAACACCATCTTTATCAACTGCAATTGCCGAATGAGCAGCTCCATAAGCAAGACCACGACCATAATACCCCAATGTTGCATTGTTCACAACATTGAAAGTGCTTACGTCAGATTGAATACGAGTTTCAACAGCACCACGAGTAGTCAATGGAATTGAGCTGACACCATTGTTACGGTCGGTATATAGAAGGTTTTCACCCAATACACATCCATGGAATGGGTCGGACAACGCAAAGCCGCCTACATTAGTGATAACCAAGTTGGCATAAGTACCATCGGCACTCATCACGTTAATCTTACCATCACCTAACACACCATCAGTGTCGTTTTGGTAACAGAAATTTTTACCACAATCAAGAATGTAAATATAATCCACACCATCTACAGTAGCAAACACAAGGTTTTGAGGAGTTACACCGCTTGAAACCCCCATATCGAAAGGCATATTCTTAGTACCTTCAGGAAGCTTATCGGCTGGTATAATCTTGTAAGCCTTCACATTACCACCATAAGAAGCATAGTAAATAGTTGGAACTTCCTGTGTGAAACCTACTTGCACATTGATGTAAGAGTCGCTTAGGCGACGATTTTCACCATTTATATCAAAGTAAGTTTGAACTTCAATCTTTTGAGAACCCACGTTTTTGAATTTTAAAGCTCCCGGATTGTCTATAGATCCATCTTCATTGAAATATCCTTCAAATTCAGTAACAGGAGTACCGTCGGCAAGAGTTGTACCGTCAGGCAACTTCCAAATGAACTTACATTTCAAGTTATCGGGGTTAGGCAATTCAAGCCCAAGTTCTATTGTCACATCATTAATAATCACAATAGAATCGCTTTGAGCAACCACACTCATAGTCGGAGCTATATCCATGATAAGAATGGGATAAGTACGAGTACCCACACCGTCGATGGTTAGAGACACATTATACTTACCTGATTGTGCATATTTGTGAGTTGGATTAGCTTCAGTAGAAGTTGTTCCATCACCAAAATCCCAAGTCACTGCACCGCTTTTTGCCGAAGTGTTAGTGAATTTAAGTGTTGACACATAGTAGTAGTCGGTTTCATATTCATCACCGTCCACACAAAATATAAAATCAACATCTTTACCGGGGAAATCACGATAATCCGGCTCCTTTTCCACGCATGATACGGCGAAAACAGCCAACATTAAAATCAAAAGACTTTTTATATTTTTCATAATCTTTCCCAATTTATTAGCTTATAGAAACTTCTTTACCTTCAATTGTGGTCTTACCAACTTTACCCTTAGTATCGACAACACGGAATTGAGGGATGATTACATACGTACGAGAGAAATCAACTGCAAATTGACTTTCGGTTGAATTATAAATCCAAGCTTCAAAAGGAATCATTTCCACCAATTCCTTCCACAGCGGCATATATTCAGCACGAACACTTGTAACAGCCGCACCGGTATCATCAGAATAGCGGCAGAACACCCAGTGAGGAGCTTTGTACACAGGATAAACCTTTTCAGCCTCTATACCTTTAGCCACTGCTTCTTCTACGGTAGCCACTTCATATTCAACCTTTACACCATTATTTACTACAGCATAGTAATAATGATCCACAGTTTCAACATCTACAGCATACCACAAGTCACCCTTAGTAGAACCGGCTTCTTGAGAATCAGTCCAAGGCAGTGGCTCAAGATTTGGATATTTGGCATTAACTGCATCAATTTGTTCCTTAGTAAAGGCATAATTGATATAGACATTGCGAAGACCTGCAAAATAAGTGCTATCTTCGGTAAGTTCAGTCACCATGTGGTCCAAGAATTCAGCCTTAAAATCGGCAGGATATAGGTTATTGAACTTTTCTTCATCCCATTCGGTCGCATTAAGCCATTTCACCGAACCAAATGTGCGAGAAACAGGGAATGTAGCATCCAAGTGAAATTCCACGCCCTTTGCTTCAGCCATGCTATGAGGATAGCTTTGCAACAAGTGGAAACCACGCACGGTGTCGTTCACCGTCTTAGTCAAAGTGTAAGCAGGAGATGGAATCAATTTTTGTGTAACAGCAGCATTTTCTGTACTAACAACCATACCCCACACTTCAGAATGGTCGATAGAAACACCTTCGGCTGTAGTATAGTATTTAGCCAAGAAACCTGCTTCGCTACCTGCCGGACAAACACTGCTATTCAATTCCCACGTTACAGTAGGAACGATTTCGCCTATTTCCATATTGTCGGCAAATGGGTCATTCACAGCACAAGATGTCATCAATAATGCTCCGGCTGCAAAAAGTCCTATTTTATTATATAGTTTCATATTGCTTATTTAATATTTAATTTATGTTTCAACATTATTCTGCAGTTTCAACATCTTCGGTCAATGAAGTACATACTCCGGATGCCTGTGCCCAAATCATAGGCTTTTGCAACCACTTATAGTTGTTGAACGCACCCAAACGTTCCAATTCGCTACGGTTATACTTACCTTCAGTATCCGGGTCTTGAGGGATACGTTGTACCCAAAGATTTTCCTTTTCAGTATCGGTCAAACCATCAATCCAGTAAGCCGCATACAAGTTGTATGGACGACGCAAATTCGGATACACGATTTCATTAGCAGCTCCAATACCATAATTATTACGCTTGTTGCTGAAGTGATAGCGACGCATATCGGTCCATTGTTCAGGTTGCATATACATTGCGATATATTTTTGAGTCATCAACGCTTCAAGATCGAATGTGGCTTCTTCGAAGAACCAACGTTCATTACCACGTTCACTTACAGGACGTACGCGATCTACTCTCTTACCTTTACGGTCTAGAGTATAATATTCCTCGTTGTTCAAGAATGCATTTACCTGAGCATTCCATTGTTCTTCATTGTTTACACCGGGAACATTTGAAGCAGCCATACCGGGATACATATTTTCACCATCAGCATACTTAGATTGGAAGAATGCCAAGTGACGTTCAATATTATTTTGAGTAGCTTCTTTAGCCAACGCACATGCTCCTGTTTTGTTGCCTTTCCAGTATTCAGCTTCAGCCTTGATGAAATAGAGTTCTTCCATTGTGAAAATGGGATTATATCCTTCGTTTGCACCTGAATATGCACCCATATACAAGTCAGGGAAGTAATCCACCTTATTAAGTGTAGTACCAACACCAATATTGTTTTCCAAATAACGAACTCTCGCAGCTTTATCAGTGTCTGGTCCAGTACGAGGAATCATCAACAAAGGAAGACGTGGGTCATTAGCATAACCTTCATAACTGTTCTTGTTCGCATTGTAAAGACCTTCATTAGAAGTTCCTACATCAAGAAGACCAAGACAATCAACTACGAAGAACTTTGATGGAACCGCACTGCTAAGAAGATTCTTACGAGATTCCCAAGAGTTTATGATAGGTTGAGCTGGTCCCCACACACAGTTTTGTTCATTTGTACCGCCATCGAATTTGTAGCGAGGTTCATTACCAAACCATGCTCCATAAAGAAGATCCCCCTTACGCCATTGGTTGATAGCTGCATCGGCTGCAGCAATTATAGCTTTACAAGTTGCATCCGAAGTGTCGATGTTAGGAATATTACGCAATAGAAGACGAGCCTTTATTGCATATACAAGACCTTTCCATTTTTCCAAATCACCGGCATATACACGATCCTGTACAATATCTATAGGCAGATTGTTAGGATTCTGGGTATATTCAGGATTTTCATAATCGGCAAGCAATGACTCGATTTCATTAAACATCCAAGCATAAATTTGAGGTTGGCTGTCATAAGTAGGAGAATTTGACTTATATGCGTTTGACAACGGCATTTCACCAAACATATCGGTAGCCAACTGTGTAGATAGCAAACGAATCGTGCGAGCAATCAATATATAATTAGGAGAATTGGCAGCCTCAGCGTTAGCGATAAGGTTGTTGATATTCTGACCTATATCATAGAAGTGACGACGCCATTGCGGGTGACGGTTCATCGTCAAGAATTCCCACTCACTCTTATAAGAGTAAGAACCGATAGCACTTTTTCCTGTTGTAGTAAGACACTGAGATAAGTAAATATAGTACTCAGCGTGGTCGTATGTTGCCTGTTGTGCATAGAATACAACAGTAGGCAGACCTGTATCAACGGTTATCGCATGCGAAGTGTCAGGATTGACATTATCGTCAAGCATATCGGTACAGCTTACAGCACCCAAACCGATCAATACGGTTGATAAAATATATTTTAGCTTATTCATAATTTTATTTCGTTTAGAATGTTGCTTTTACTGATAGATTGAAGCTGCGAGTGTTAGGAACTTGATAACGGTCGAAACCTCCCGAGCCACCACCATAACTACTTCCACTTTCTTGAACTTGAGGATCTGAGCCAGAATACTTGGTCAACAAGAACAAGTTACGTCCTGTCAAAGAAACGTTAAGACCTTTAACCGGACAATTCTTTGAAAGAAGGTTCTTTAGGTCATAACCTACTGTTACATAACTCAAGCGAATATAAGATCCGTCTTCAATGAAGTTGGATGATACAGTGTACAAATATTTATTAATATTGGTTTGGTCCAAAATTATAGCAGTCTTGTTTGGTTCGTAGATTGTATTGCCGTTAGCATCTACGCCTGTTGCAACCACACCATTCCACACAACTTCACGGTTGCGATATTTATCATATAGGTGGTGCTGACCATTAGAAATCAAGCTAGAGCCTGTAATATTAACAACATCACCACCACAACGTCCGTCAAACAAGAAGCCTACAGTCAAGTCCTTATAGCGGAAGTTAGAACCAAGTCCCAACAAGAAGTCCGGTTCACGGTTACCTATATAAAGTTGTTTTGATGTATCAATCAACGGATAACCATTTTCATCACACACCACATTACCGTTAGGATCACGTACATAATCCTTACCTGTGATACCGGTAGAAGAACCACCTAAGAATGCAGTAGGATAAATACCTCCATAGTTGGTACCGTCGATTTGTTGGATTTGATCAGGCAATGATTTCACTTTACCTCTATTTAAAGAGAAGTTTGCAGTTGCTGTCCAATCAAAATCTTTAGTTTTGAAAATATCTTGAGCCAAAGTAGCTTCAATACCATAGTTTTCTACCGAACCTTCGTTACGAGTTTGAAGAATTTGTCCTGCGGCAGGAGATACACGCACTGTAACGATTTGGTTATCAACAGTAGTTGAATAATAAGCCAAATCCAAGCGAGTACGACTCTTGAAGAAACGCAAATCGGCACCTATTTCCCAAGAAGAACACATTTCAGGTTCAAGGTTCAATGCTACACCGATTGTAGGATTCACACCCCAACCACCGTCAGGGAATGTTGACCAACTCTTGTATGTATCATCAAATTTATAAGAAGGACCACTCTTTCCCACTTTAGCCCAGTTACCACGAATCTTACCATAAGAGAACCAGTCATTAGCAAGACCGAATAATTCAGAGAACATCAAACCTCCTGTTACTGATGGATAGAAGTATGTACAATCCACTTGTTTCAATGTAGAAGAACCGTCAAGACGACCTGTTACAGACACTTGTGCAATACCACGATAGTCAAAACGTAATTCACCGAAATAACCATATTTATTCCACTTAGAGTGGTTCAAGTACAAATAATAGTCATTTGACGCAGAATTTGTAAATAATGTAGGATCTACATTTTGGAAACTATAGAATTCTCCTCCAAGCAAGAAATTTTGACCAGCAAGTTGAGCTCCTAAAGATTTATATTCAGTCCAGTCAATACCCGCTAAAACATTAACATTCAAATCCTTGAACAATTCACGTTGATAAGTTAAAAGGAATTGCGCATTAAAGCGTTCATTACGAGATGGATTAAATGTATAAGAACCAAACTTATAAGCATAATCAGCAAGTGCACCAGCATTAGGATCTATGAAATCGGTTTCACGGAAACGTGGAACTGTATAGGCATCATACATTGAATAGCCTTTATCATAACCAATCTTACCGGTAAGAACTAGATCCTTAATTGGCTCATAAGAAATCTGACCATTCAACATAATACGAGTAGATTGTGTCTCACTCTTATCGTTGTATCTTCCATAATAAGGAGAAATTCCAGCTGAAATTCTTTGAGCATCAGTAAGTACATCCCAATTATCATAACGATTTGACCAATTAGGATAACCTTCAAGTGTTTCATAATCAGCCATATTTCTTGTAATTGCCCAACCATAAACGGTTGACATTGAGTTACCGAAACCACGAGCCTTACTTTCCTTGAAACTTGAAGTAAGTTGAATTTTTACTTTATCGGAAGGGTTGAACTGACCTTTCAAGAAAACATTGATTTGGTTTCTGTAATCTTCAGGAACCACACCTTCATTTTGAGAATAAGACACTGAAGCATAAGCATTTGCCTTTTCAGTACCACCAGTCATTGAAATATCATATTTCTGAAGCAGACCTGTACCTAAAAATTCACCCACGTTGTCGTAAGTTTGAGTACCAGCAAGCAATGGAGCACCCCAACCTCCGGTAGCGTTTTCTACCCAAAATCCAGCTGAACCGGGAGCATATTTACTTTGAATTTTAGGTACACGTGTCGCATTTGATACTTCAAATGTAGCATTAGCAGTAACTTGCAACTTACCATCTTTACCACTCTTTGTAACAATCATGATTACACCGTTTGATGCTTCCTGTCCGTAAAGAGCCGACGCAGCAGCACCTTTTAACACTGTCATGTGTTCAATGTCGTTAGGGTTAATATCGTTCAATGTAGAACCACCACCACGAATAGCCACACCATCCATAATAATCAACGGCTCATTGTTTTGAGATGTGTTGATTGATGAAATTGCACGGATCTGAATTGTTTGAGAAGCATTAGGAGAACCTCCTGTACCTTGGATTTGAAGACCTGACACCTTACCTTGCAATGTACTTGCCAAGTTGGTTGAAACTCCGGCTGTCAATTGATCGGAATCAAGGGATTGAACAGCAAAGTTCAATTTTTTCTTCTCTTGAGTTTGACCCATTGCAGTAACCACCACTTCGCTAAGAACTTGAGAGTTCTCCTTCAAAACGATGTTAAGCGATTGTTGGTTACCAATTTTCACTGTTTGTGGAAGCATTCCCACATAAGTAACATTAAGGACGTCACCATCCTTAACCTCAATCGAGAATTTTCCATCGAAGTCAGTAGCTACACCGCGTTGTGTACCTTGCACCATAATTGTTGCTCCAATGACAGGTAATTTGTCACTTTCGGCAATTACAGTACCCGTAATAACACGAGCATAACCAGCCACCGCGAATAAGGAAAATAACA
>CAZTFX010000091.1:0-7730 GCA_964613095.1 uncultured Muribaculaceae bacterium
AGATTTTTCGCAAACTTCAACTAATTTTGCATTTGCTGTTGGACTCTGCATGAAATGAAAAAGTAGATTTGGTTCGGGGAATTTGTATGGTGGATAAGGAAATGTGAAAATATTTTATTAACTTTGTAAGCTAAACTATTTTTGAAAAATAATAAAATTATATAAAATAATGCTTATGAGAATCAAATTGTTTTTGCTTCTTTCACTATTCATTGCATTACCGGCACTTGCTCAGAAAACAGGAGTGAGTGGTGTTGTTGTGTCTAAAGTTGACAAACAACCGGTAGCGGGTGCAATAGTAGTGTTAGACAATCAGAACATTACGGTAACCACATCTTTTGATGGAAGTTTCCGTATTGTGAATGCCAAAGCCGGCGAAGATGTGTTATCAATAGTGGGTTATGGCTTTAAAGATTGGTCGCAAAAAGTAACTATCATTGCCGGTGTGGTGGAGGATAAGGGGCAAATTACTCTTTCTCCTGAAACTGTTTCAGATGGAAGTGATTACTTTAGTAGCGACGAGTTTGTGATTAATGAAGCTGAGTTGGAAGATGAAGAAGGGGTTGCACAGGCAATTTCTTCATTAGCAGGTGCCAGTGACAACGTGTACTACAATGCTGCAAGCTATGATTTCAGCTTAATGCGTTTCCGCTTGCGTGGTTATGATTCGGAATATTCCGATACCTACATCAATGGTGTGAATTTTAATGATGCAACACGCGGACGTTTCAATTATTCAATGATTGGCGGTATGAATACGGCTTTCAAACGCAAAGATGTAAATATCGGTCTTGAAGCCAACAGTTTTTCTTTCGGTCAAATAGGAGGATCAACCGATATTTCGGTGTTTGCTCAAGATTATGCACCGGGTTTTAACGGTAGTGTAGCTTATACCAATTCCAACTATAAACTGCGTGCGATGGCTACTTATAGCACAGGATTGATGAAAAACGGTTGGGCTGTTACTCTTTCGGCTATCACACGTTATGCCGATGAAGGGGTGGTGCCGGGTTCCTTTTACAATTCATGGGGATATTTCCTATCGGCACAAAAAGTGTTCAATAAGCAACACAGTTTATCTTTTGTGACATTTGGCGCACCTACAAAGCGTACAAATTCATCGGCGGTAGCACAAGAGGCTTATGATCTTGCCGATGACAATCTTTATAATCCTAATTGGGGGTGGCAAAATGGTGAAAAACGTAATGCAAAAGTAGTGGAAGCGTTTGATCCTACTGCAATCATCAACTGGATATGGAAACCAAACGATGGAACGACTTTGAATACCGGTTTCGGCTTCCGTTCATCTAATTATTCATCTTCTGCTCTTAATTGGTGTAATGCAGCCGATCCGCGTCCTGATTATTATCGTTATTTACCATCTTGGTATAAAGATCATCAAGAGGAATATGATTTGTACGTGGATAAATGGACTAATGACGAAAGTCAACGCCAAATCAATTGGGATAATTTGTATCGTACCAATTATTTGAGTCTCGAAGCTGCTAAAGAAATTGGACAAGAAACAGGTTCTACTTATATTCTTGAAAAACGCCACAGCAATCAGTTGAACTATCAATTCAATTCAAATTTAAACACTCGATTGAACGATGTGATGACTCTTCAAGCAGGGGTGGGGGCAAGCTATTCGGTAGCTTCTTATTACAAGACCATCAAAGACCTGCTTGGTGGAGAATATTGGCTTGATATCGACCAGTATTCGGAACGTGATTACCCGGATAATTCTACAATTCTTCAAAACGACTTGAACAATCCAAATCGTAAGGTGGTAGAAGGTGATAAATTCGGTTACAATTATAATGTTAATTCATTGGGAGTAAACGCATGGGTTCAAAATATGATTACTTTACCTAAGTGGGATGTGAATTATGGATTGAACATTAGTTATACGCAATTCCAACGTGAAGGTAAAATGAAAAATGGTCGTGCTCCTGAAAATTCTTATGGAAAGGGTGAACTTCATAAGTTTGATAATGCAGGAATCAAAATAGGTGCTGCTTATAAACTTGATGGTCGCAACCGTTTCGTTCTTCACGGTTATTATGGAACAAAGGCTCCATTGAGTGATCGTGCTTATGTTTCTCCTCGTATTCGTGATGGAGTGGTGGATGGCTTGAGCAGTGAAAGATTACTATCGGGAGATGTAAGTTATGTGTTTAATTATCGTGCTATTAAAGGTAGTATTACCGGTTTTTGGACCGAACAATATAACTCTACTGAACGTCTGTCGTTCTATGATGATGAATTCTCTACATTTATGAATTATGCGCTTACCAATGTGCGTAAGTCCTATCGTGGTGTAGAAGTGGGAATGCAAGCGTCGTTGACTCCGTCGCTATCGGTGTCTCTTGCGGGAACATTCTCAAAGTATAAATATAAAAACCGTCCTATGGGTACGCGCAGTTACGAGAATGGTATGGCTCCTGACACCACGCAAGTTGTTTATTTGAAAAACTACTATGTGGCAGGTACTCCTCAAACTTGTGCAAGCCTAAGCCTTAATTATCGAGCACCGGGCATGTGGTTCTTTGAATTAAATGGTACTTACATGGGTGATAGCTATATTTCACTTGCTCCTAATCGTCATGAAGAACGTAGTGACGTGTTGTCCAATTTCAATTCACTTGAAGAATATGAAGCATGGGTAGATGATTTTACCAAGCAAGACAAATTGAAAAATGCGTTTGTGCTTAATGCAAGTATCGGTAAGGTGATATACTTGAGTCGTTCTTCTTCTTTGAACATTAATTTGAATGTGACAAACTTGTTGAACAATAAGGATATTCAAACTTCGGGTTATCAACAATGTCGTATCAATACAAGCGATTACTTGAATACAACCACAAGATATCCTAATAAATACTATTATGCTCAGGGCTTGAAAGTGTTCTTGAACATGGGCGTTAAATTCTAATTATCTAAGAGTAAAAACAACATAAAATATAAAGACAATGAGACATTTTAAATCATATCTTCTAATGCTGATTGCAGCATTTGTGATGGTGGGTTGTGCCGATAACTTTGACCGTCCGCCAATCGAAGAACCTGTTGCAGCCAATGCCGATAAGGTGAATACCACAATATATGACTTGAAGTATAAATATTGGGATGATGCTCGTAATTATATCGATACAATAGGTCAAACCGAAGCCGGTGAAGATATTATCATCAAGGGTCGTGTGGTAAGTAGCGATGAAACCGGTAATATTTACAAGAGTCTTGTAATCCAAGATGAAACAGCGGCTTTGGCTCTTTCTATCAATCAAAACAGCCTTTACACAACATATCGTGTGGGTCAGGAAGTCGTGATTAATGCGACCGGTATGTATATAGGTAAATACAATGGTTTGCAACAACTTGGTTATCCTGAATGGTATGCTCAAGGTAATGCTTGGGAAGCTACTTTCATGTCTCCTGAATTGTTCCAAGAACATGCCGAACTTAACGGATTCCCCAAAGTGAGTGAAATAGATACATTGGTTGTTTCTCTTGGTTCTCTTCCTTCCGATCCAGCAGGTTTGTGTCAATGGCAAAGTCAATTGGTACGTCTTGATGATGTGATGTTTACCGAAGCCGACGGTACAGCGGTATTCTCGGGTGATGACGCGTCAACCAATCGCACTCTTCAAGACTTGAATGGAAACACTATCATCGTGCGCAATAGTAATTATGCCGATTTCCGTAGTGAAAAACTTCCTGTAGGAACAGGAACAGTAGTGGGTATATTGAGTTACTATGGAACGGCTTGGCAATTACTTCTTCGCAGTGCCGATGATTGTATTGGTTTCAGTAAAGACGGTAAGGGCTTAAAGGACAATCCTTATGTTATGGAAGATGTTGCTGCATTACAAGAAACCGGTAAGATGGGATGGTTCTCAGGATATATAGTAGGTGCAGTAAAACCGGGTAAGAGTGCGGTAGCAAGTAATGATGATGTTCAATGGGAAGCTCCGGTCGCTCTTGCAAATAATATCGTGGTAGGTGCTACAGCCGATACTAAGGATATCAAGGATTGTATTGTTATAGCTCTTGAAGAAGGAACCGATCTTCGTAAGGTTGCAAACTTGAAAGATAATGAAGGTGCATATAAGAAGAATTTGCTTGTAAAAGCTACAGCGTTTAAGGCAGTTTATGGTCATCAAGGTCTTGTAACCAGCGGAAAACAAGAAGATTTTGTTCTAGAAGGAGCAATTATAGGAGATGTCGTTACGTCTTTAAATGAAGGTTTTGATTCTGCACTTCCTTCTAATTGGAGTAATGTAGTTGTTTCAGGTGATAAGAAGTGGTATCAAACAACATTCAGTGAAAATGGATATGCTGCAATGACAGGATATAAAGGAACTCAACCTCCTTTTGACAACTGGTTGATAACTCCTGCTCTTGATGTAAAGAATGCCGAAAACAAGAATTTCTCATTCAAAACACAAGTAAATGGTTATGGTAGCACCACAACCAAATTTGAAGTATATGTGCTTTCAAGTAATGACCCTAAAACAGCAACACAAACTAAGTTGAATCCTACAATAGCAACAGCTCCGGCAAGTGGATATTCTAACTGGGCAAATTCAGGAGATATTGATTTGAGTACTTATGGTGATGTTGTTTATATCGGTTTCCGTTTCTATGCAACACAAGATGCTAATTATGCTACTTGGTGTGTCGATGATGTTGTCTTTGGGGAAAACAGTGGTTCAGGAACAGGTGGTGAAACCCCAAGTAATCCAACCGGTGCCGGTTCAAAAGATGATCCATACTCTGTAACATCGGCTAAGAGTGTCTATGTGGCAGGTTCTGCAACAACAGCTTGGATTACCGGATATATAGTAGGTAGTGTGGATGGTATGACACTATCGACAAATGCTGTATTCGGTACATCTACATCAACTAAAACAAATCTATTGATTTCAGACAATCCAAATACAACATCGGTAGATGAATGTATTCCTGTTCAATTGCCAAGTGGGAATGTACGTACAGCTCTTAACCTCGTGGATAATCCGGGTAATCTTGGTAAGAAAGTGAAATTGAATGGTAGTATTGAAAAATACTTCGGAGTTGCCGGATTTAAGACTGTAACTGAATATGAAATTGAAGGTGGAACTTCTTCCGGAGGTAATGACACTCCTACTACAACTGACCCTGTAACAACTCTTAGCGAAGGATTTGATACAGCACTTCCTACCACTTGGACAAATAAAGTTATTTCAGGTGATAAGAGTTGGTACCAAACTACATATCAGGAAAATGGATATGCTGCAATGACAGGATATAAAGGGACTCAACCTCCGTTTGATAATTGGTTGATCACTCCTGCGCTTAATGTTAAAGACGCTGCTACTAAAGTTTTGTCATTCCGAACTCAAGTGAATGGTTATGGTAACAAAACTTCTGTATTTGAAGTGTATGTGTTGAATTTAAATGATCCTTCTACTGCTACTCTAAAGACAAAACTTAATCCGACAATTGCAACTGCTCCGGCAAGTGGTTATTCAAGTTGGGCTGATTCCGGTAATTTGGATTTAAGTTCTTATGGAGACGTAGTTTATGTAGGTTTCCGTTTCTATGCAACACAAGACTCCAACTATGCAACTTGGTGTGTTGATGATGTGAAATTTGGTCTATAAAAGAACTAAATAAAATATATTCTATCAAGGAGGCTCATTGAGCCTCCTTTTTGTTTATCCCTCAAAGAATGTTGTATGAAAATTTTTAAAATTGATGTTGCAAAATATATAATTTAATCATTATATTTGTTGAAAATATATAAAATGAGAAATCCATACAAAATAGAATCATTATTAATTGATTTCAATGTAAGTGTAATTATGCCTTTTTACAAAAAATACTTGAATTCAAGAAAGTATTTCCATTAAATTACATTTTTTTTGAAAAAAGAGATATTGAGGTTATTATTGTAATGGATTCAGCTGAAGGAAAAAATGAATTATTAGAATTTATACAAGAATATCCCAATATTAATTGGATTGTTGTTATTAATTATACACCTCATGTCTGGCGAAATCCGGCAAAAGCTTTAAATGTAGGCATAAAACACGCTTCAAAAAAATACATCATGGTGTGCTCACCCGAATCAGAAATGCTTACAGATGTAATTTATTTATTGCGTAAAACATTCGAAGATTATCATGAATATCCTCATTATGCAATTGGAAGAGTATGTTATGCTGATAATGAAAATATTACATATTTCAACTATGATAATTTTCATAACATACCTTTTGGTAGTATTATGACATTAAAGTCCAATTTTGAGACAATTGGAGGATATGATGAGATGTTTATTGAATGGGGAGGAGATGATAACAATTTAAGGGCTCGTTTTAATCAGATAGGAGTCAATGAATTGTTTTTAGAACAAGCTATGATGATTCATAGAGATATTGATAATATTGAAGGAAAGAGAAGACGAACTTTATCCGTTGAAAAATTATCAACTAGTCAACTTCGTCATTTTTTTTATCCGTCTTCTCCATATCCAAATGGGGAAAAATGGGGTGAAGATTTTGAAGATATAATTTATGACTATAGGGATATTAATCATAAAAACATTTTTTAAAAATGTTGAATATGGCAAACGAAACTTTTTACATATACTATCAACCAAACTCAAATGATTTTCGTTATTCTTATTTAGCGAAACACCTTGAAGGGTTATTAAAATTTCACAAATGGGTAAAAGATGTTAATAGTCCAAATTATATATTTTTAATTGGTTTCATTAATGTAAACATACCCCAAAACATTACAACTTTCAGAATAATATTTTCCTCTGACGTCATTTACTATTATGATGAAATTGCTAATACAAAGGATTTCTTTCTAATTATCAAAGATATTGACACAAAAATCACATTACCATCAAGAAATTGTACTCGCATAATTTCCTATCCAATACCTTTTATTAACACAACATACAATCCATCTATTTCCAAAACTAGAACAAACATTCTTGTTTCTTGTCAAGAAGATATATCTCCAAATTATTCTATATTTAAACTCATTAGACCATTTAATAAGTTACATGATAAGTTTATAGTTTTCCATACAAAACATAAGAACATCAAAAAATCACTTAATGCAAACATTTCTATACAACAATATAAACTTAAAAATATACCGAAACTTGTTTCATCTTCAGATATAGTTGTTGGAAGTGGATTCGCTATAGTCGAAGCAATTATTCAACACAAGCCGTATGTAATAGTGGGAGAATATGGCTATGGAGGAATCCCAGATGAACGAAATATATACTCGTTTTATAAGTCGTTTTTTACAGGTTCTATAGGAGGTTCTTTATGTGCACCTATACCTGAATCCTTGCTGATTGAAGACATTCAAACTATAGCAAGTGATTTAAATAAATATTATTGTAGTAATATAGGGAATCAACTTTCTAATAAATCTTATTCCGATCTTGAGAATGCAATATGTTCATTTTTAGAAAAAAAAGAGCTTGTATTTAACACGGATTATACTATAATTCTAAATAACAACACATATCTGTTATATAATAGATATACTAAAAAAAATATCACAGAATTAGATAAGACTACAGCTAATTTGTTAGTACAAGGTGATATATCTAAAATAAATGATTCAATCATTCAAATTCTTAAGCAGAACAAAATATTAATTTAAGGGAGGTTCTATAAATTCAATTTACCATTAGCGAGTAGTCAGAACCTCAT
>CAZTFX010000092.1:0-7693 GCA_964613095.1 uncultured Muribaculaceae bacterium
CAATCAGGTCACTGGTTGTCACGTTCAGGGTGATGGGGGTGTCCTTGAGGTTGTCCTGTGGAACAAAATCCTCGTCGTTCGAGCAGCTTGCCAACATAAGAGCAGCCGCTGCAAAAGCTAAATATTTGTTTGTCTTCATATCTGTATATAGTTAATTCGTTATAAATCTGCTATTTCTTTTATATTTCTTCGGCTTCGCCACCGTTGATAGTGCCACCGTTGCCCCAATCACCGACATTTACATTGCCTAATCGGATAATCGTGCGGTAAACTTCCACCACATCGGCGGTGTTGACTTTGCCGTCGCTGTTCACATCTACTTGGGTGGTGGTGACTGTGGCGTCTGCCGTGCCGAGAATGTAACCGTAGATAAGTGTGGCATCAGCCTTATCCACTGTGCCGTCGCCGTTGGTGTCGGCAGGGATTGCCTCGCTTGCCGTTGCCGCAGCACAACACAGTGCTATGGTACTCAATATTGTTGTAAGTCGCTTTTTCATAAAATCACTTTTTTACCGTTGATGATGTTTATTTGTCCCTTTTGTGGTTCTTTCAGGCGAACGCCCTGAAGGTTATATATCACGAGTTTGCCCTCGTCGGCTTTCACCTCCTCGATTCCGGTCATCATGTCTCCGTTTTTGGTAAACACTTCACTTTGGTCTTGGGCTGTGTAGCTCGTCACTACATCTCCCTCAACACCTACGGCAAACATGCCCAACGCTGAAATGGTGTGGTCGCCATCGGCAATGCCAGACAGGTCGCAAGTCCAAGAACATACTGCTCCGTCAGTGCCGGTAATCGGTTCAAGGTCGGGAGTGACGATGGAAACGAAATGACCGCCGGAGGTTTCACCCTCAGTGAGTTCGTGGGTGGCAGTGCAGCGAGTAGCGTCAAGCGTGCCGGTGCTGATTACAGTTCCTTCGGGGAGTGTGAGATACATCTCCACTGCCGTTATGGCAATCGTAGGATTCTCCAAGTATAACGTTATAGGCACTTGGCTGAGGTCACTGCTTTCGCCTATGGTGATATACAACCGGTTGTCGTGAGAATCGGTCTCAACGGCTTGCAGCGGCAGAATTGCCACAAGAACAAGCAGGAAATTTAACAATACTTTTTTCATATCTTATCTCTTAATTTTAACTTATTAAAGAATTTTATTAGCCCTATTGGGCTTATTAGGCCAATTTGCCCTATGGGGCTTATAGGCGTAAGCCCTATAAGAAAACAATGCGGCGCACATAGCCCCGAAAGCTATGCACGCCGCATATTTTCAATCACCAAAAGGCGTTTCTGCCTATAATACAATGATTTGTGTGTGTGTGTGTGTGTGTGTGTGTGTGTGTGTGTTTATACAAACTCCACACTCAGGCAAATATTTTAATATGTTATTCAACACATTTCGCATTTTTATTTACTAATTCATTCTTCAGTTACCTCAGCACAAAAATAGTAAATTTTCCAAAAAAATCAAACTACTACAAAAAACGTTGTAGAGTTTTAGCTTTATGAACGGTTTCCTGCCATTCTTTTTCAGGATCGGAATCTGCAGTAAGTCCGCCACCTACATATATACAATATCGTTCACTATCAAATTCCAATGAACGTAAATTCACATAGAAATCAAAATTTCCCCATGCGTCAACAGGACCAATAAAACCACCATAGTAACGACGATTGTGTCTCTCCAAATCCTTAATATATTTTACAACTTCTTTACAAGGGACTCCTGCAATTGCCGGTGTGGGGTGTAAATAATTACGCAACTTATCTACTTGCGTGGGAGAAGAAACAGTTCCTTCAAAATCATTACATAAGTGTTCTACCATACCGGCATTTCTTGTATATGTTTCGGATTTGGTGTATTTTATTCCTACCTTATCAAAAGTTTCACTTATGTAATCGGCAACTATTTGTTGTTCCTCAACCTCTTTTTCTCCCCACTCTCCTGTGGTGCCGGCTACTCGAGTTCCGGCAAGAGCCATTGTAGAAACTTCGTTAAGTCTATAACTCAAATACTTTTCGGGAGAAGCTCCTATCCAAAAACCGGCGTCTTCGGCATGAAACACAAAAACAAAAGCGTCAGGGTTCTTATCAAGCAGATTCTGAAAAACTTTACGCCATGAAATTATGGCATATTCATTACAAATAGTTCTGGATAGTACGATTTTTGAGAACTTGCCTACTTGCAAATCGTTGACACATTGTTTTACCTGTTGTATATAGGTCGTTTTATCGGTTGTTTCAGCCATTACCAATCTACAATTGGTTCGAGGTAATGAAGATAATGGTATTTTCAAAAATTTAACAGCGTCAAATTGTGCAGAGATATAACAAGGTGGTGTGTTTTTGTCTTCACTGAATGGCTGTATAAAAAATCCTATAGGTGTGTGTTGTTCAATAATTTGCGCTCCGAAATTCAACTGCGTATGTCCCGGTAATCGGTAACAAAAAAAGTGAGTACGATGATTTATCGCCCTCTCAACAGCCTGCAATACTATATCATTTGGAATACTAGCCATTACACACCTCTCCTATTAATTCAAATGGCAGAGCCTCTCGTACCCTCACATTATAAAATTGTCCTATTTCCAATTTTTCGTTTTTTTCAACAAGTACTTCAGGATCTACATCGGGCGAGTCATACTCAGTTCGTCCCACATAATAATCGTCTTCCTCACGATCAATTATTACATACAACGTTTTGCCTAACTTTTGTTCATTAATTTCAAGAGATATCCCCTCCTGAATCTCCATAATTTCAGAAAGACGCTGTTCTTTTATTTCCTGTGGAATTGAATCTTCGAAATGCTTCTCGGCATAAGTACCCTCTTCTTCACAATAGGCAAATGCCCCCATACGTTCAAAACGTGCTTCCTCAACAAATTCCTTTAATTCCTTAAATTCTTCTTCTCCCTCACCGGGGAAACCAACCATAAGAGTAGTTCTTATGTGAATACCGGGAACTTCTCGACGAATACGCTTTAAAAGTTCCAAAGTTTCTTCCTTATTAATATGGCGTCGCATATTATCCAGAACCCTATTACTTATGTGTTGTAACGCTATATCAAGATACTTGCACACATTGCTATGACGAGCCATTACAGGAAGAACATCATAAGGAAATTGCGCAGGATAAGCATAATGCAGCCTAATCCATTGTACACCCTCAATTTGCGCCATTCGGTCAATTAATTCTGGTAACATCATTTTATCACATAGATCCAAGCCATAAGAAGACAGGTCTTGAGCTATAACATTGAATTCTTTTACCCCTTTTTTTACCAAATCACGCACTTCATCCAACAATTGTTCCATCGGAATAGATGTGTGACGCCCGGTAATAAGCGGTATAGCACAAAACGCACAAAAACGATTACACCCTTCCGATATTTTCAAATAGGCATAATGTGAAGGAGTCGTAATCAGCCGTTCATAAGGCTTCGTTGGCGGTAAAGTGTGTTGTAAATCCGTTATAAGGTTATCCCAATCAAATTTACCATAATATTTATCAACTTCGGGTATTTCATCTTCAAGTTCAGAAAGATATCGTTCAGAAAGACATCCCATCACATATAAATGCTTGATTTGTCCCTCCTTTTTTGCCTCAACATATTCCAATATCGTATTTATCGATTCTTCTTTTGCGTCCCCTATAAATCCACACGTGTTGATTATCACAACTTCACCGCACACATTATCGGAATCGTGAGCCACTTCATAGCCCAAATCCTGAAAACGCTTTAATAATCGTTCTGAATCCACCAAATTCTTGGAACACCCAAGAGTAATGACATCAATTCTATTTCTTTTCATACCCGAACCAAACTTATAATTAAGAGTTGAAAATAAATTTCGAATTCCTCTCTTAATATATATTTATTATTTTCCGAAAAGAGAACGGACAAACTCTTCTTTGCGGAACACTTGCAGATGTTCCATACCTTCACCCAAACCAATGTATTTTACAGGAATCTTAAACTGATCACTGATACCTATCACTACACCACCTTTTGCCGTTCCGTCAAGTTTGGTAATAGCAAGTTCATTTACTTCGGTTGCTGCAACAAATTGTTTTGCTTGTTCAAAAGCATTTTGACCGGTAGAACCATCAAGCACAAGCAACACTTCATTAGGCGCACCGGGTACAACCTTTTGCATTACATTTTTTATCTTGGTAAGCTCGTCCATCAACCCCTTTTTGTTATGAAGTCTACCGGCTGTATCTATAATTACTACATCGGCATTATTGGCTTTCGCCGAAGAAACGGTATCGTATGCAACCGAAGCCGGATCACTACCCATCTTCTGTTTTATCACAGGAACACCAACACGTTCTCCCCAAATATCCAACTGTTCAACAGCAGCAGCACGAAATGTATCGGCAGCTCCTAACACCACTTTATTACCCGCTTTCTTGAATTGATATGCAAGTTTTCCTATAGTTGTAGTCTTACCTACACCATTTACACCCACCACCATTATAACATAAGGTTTTTTATCGGCAGGCACAACAAAATCTTCGCCATTCTCAATATTATTTTCTGCAAGAAGTTCTGTAATCTCCTCGCAAAGCAAATCATTAAGTTCAGCAGAATCAACATATTTATCACGTGCCACACGTGCTTGTATACGGTCAAGTATTTTCAATGTGGTTTCTACACCAACATCGGATGTTATAAATACCTCTTCAAGATTATCAAGAACATCATCATCTATTTTAGATTTTCCGGCAACTGCGCGTTTTATTTTGTCAAAAAAACCTTCTTTTGTTTTTGACAATCCTTGATCCAATGTTTCTTTTTTCTCTTTTGAAAAAAACTTGCTGAAAAATCCCATGAGTTATAAAATTTTTAATTTAGTTCTACAAAGTTAATAAATTCACTCGAATATACTGCAATTTATCATCATATTTCAAGAGTTTTTCTCTCAATATATATAGTCTATATGATATTATAAATACAGAAACAATCATAGTAATTACACGTAATTCATAGTTTTTTGTTAATTTTGGGCTAGAAATGGATTAACTAATGGAAAATTCGAAATTTTCTAACGAACAGCAGCTCACGACTACACACGAATCGTGTAATATACTTATAGATTTGCTTCTGCAATATGGAGTGAAACATGCAGTTGTTTCCCCCGGCTCGCGAAATGCACCTATAATTATTGCACTCAGTCGTTGTTCGGAAATTAAGAAATACGTAATAGTCGATGAACGTAGTGCAGCTTTTGTTGCACTCGGTATTTCTCAATGCACTCATGAACCTGTTGCAATAGTATGCACTTCAGGGTCGGCTGTTCTTAATTATGCACCGGCAGTAGCCGAAGCATACTATCAACAGCTACCTTTAATTGTCATTTCTGCTGATAGACCTAATGAATGGATAAACCAAAATGACAGTCAGACGATAATACAACCCAATATTCTCAATAATATTGTAAAAGACAGCTACAACATACCTGCAAAAGATTATGACAAGAATTCTTTATGGTATATCAACAGAACTATAAATGAAGCATTAGATAAAGCTATATCATCTCCTTTGGGACCGGTTCACATTAATATACAATTTGATGAACCCTTATATGAATGTAAGCCATTTAAAAAAACGGATATAAGACAAATCAATACATACAAACCGGTTAATCTCAGTCAAACACAATATGAGAAATTAGCTCACTCTATTAAGTCATATAAAAGAGTGATGGTTCTAGCTTCAATGCATAATCCATGCAGAGAGTTAACAACGGCGCTAGACAATATTTCCGCCGGAAATATTGTTGTTTTAAGTGAGATTATTGCCAATAATAATCACAGCAACAAAATATTACACAATATAGACAGACTTTTCACTCAAATAAGTGAAAATGAGTGGAAAACTTACAGCCCTGATTTACTTATCACTTTCGGTGGAGCACCAGTCTCAAGACTGGTAAAATCTTTTTTGCGTAAAGCTACCTGCATAGAGCATTGGCGTATCGGTATTGATAATAATATTATCGATACTATGCAGAACCTAACTCAAAAAATTGAAATATCTCCTGTCAATTTCTTTACAGAAATTTCTAAACAACCAATAAAAACCGATGGAGATTATTTTAAACAATGGAAAGATTTAGCCGATACAGCAAAAAACAGTCATAATAATTATATTGAACATTCTCCATGGAGTGACTTAAAAGCAATGGATATAATTATGAAATCTATTCCAGAGAAAGGAGTTAATTTACAAATATCCAACGGTAGCGCTATTCGTTATGCCGACATTATGGGAGTTCCACAATATTTTGAAGGTTCGTGCCACTGTAATCGTGGTGTTTCCGGCATTGATGGTTCTACCTCCACTGCATTAGGAGCTTCAATTTCAACTCCAAATACAACAGTACTAATAACAGGAGACATGAGCTTCAGCTATGACTTAAATGGTTTAACCTCTCAATATAATAGCAAACTGTTCAAAATTGTAGTGCTATGTAACGGTGGTGGTGGAATTTTTCGTTTTATCAACGGACCTTCTATGCTCCCCGAGTTTGAGCAATATTTTGAAGTACACAGAGATATTCCTATTGAAAAATATGCCCATGCATTTGGTTTTGATTATATAGAAGCAGATAATGAAGCAACACTTCAAGATGGATTGTATAATTTGCTGTATAACAACAGCTCTACAATACTAGCAGTTTATACCAACAATAAAGTTAGCGCAAAAACTCTAAGAGGATATTTTAATAGAAACAAACAATAATAATAAAATATATGAGTAATAGAATTTGGACACCGATAAAGCAATATGAAGACATCTTGTTTGAACAATACAAGAGCATTGCCAAAATAACAATTAATCGTCCGGAAGTATATAATGCTTTCCGCCCTACCACAAACTTTGAAATGCTTAATGCAATAGATTATTGTCGTGATCATGCCGACATACGCACTATCATTCTTACAGGTGCAGGCGATAAAGCATTTTGTTCCGGTGGAGATCAAAATTATAAAACACGAGGAGGCTACAATGATCCAAACGGTGTACCTCGTTTAAATGTACTGGATCTACACAAAGCGATACGTTCTATTCCCAAACCTGTAATAGCAATGGTTAATGGCTATTCTATTGGCGGAGGAAACGTTCTTCAAACCGTATGTGATCTTACAATAGCATCGGATAATGCACGTTTCGGACAGACAGGACCAAAAGTTGGGAGCTTTGATGGTGGTTTCGGTTCATCTTATCTTGCCCGCTGTGTAGGACAGAAAAAAGTGCGTGAAATATGGTATTTATGTCGCCAATACACAGCCGAAGAAGCTGAGAAAATGGGTATGGTAAATAAAGTTGTACCTTTTGAACGACTTGAAGACGAAGTTGTTGAATGGTGTGAGACCATAGCAATGCGCAGCCCGCTTGCAATCAGAATGATCAAACGTTGTTTAAATGCTGAATTAGACGGGCAACGCGGACTTATGGAATTAGCCGGTGACGCAACAATGATGTATTACACTATGGATGAAGCTCAGGAAGGGAAAAATGCTTTTCTTGAAAAAAGAGACCCAGATTTTGAACAATTCCCTCATTTTCCGGGCTAATGAAAGCGGCATACACACCCTACACACTTAAATTCATAACACCCGGTGGAACTTCTCGCGGGGTAATGATAACAAAAGACACTTATTTCCTTAAACTTTGGGATGAATCAC
>CAZTFX010000093.1:0-7681 GCA_964613095.1 uncultured Muribaculaceae bacterium
ATAAAGAACTGAAGACCAAAAGGTTCATCGCTTCTACTCCAAGCGTCGACTTCGCTATAATAGTTAGTTCCATTATATTCTACAATAGTTCCTAATTGTGATGTGGTGGTACTTGTATTCTTAAATACTGAATTGATATGTAAATTATAATAACCTTCATTCCCTACAGCAAACACAACTATTTTTCCTTCTCCTGTGAGTTTGTCAATTGTTTTATTGAAATAATCGGTGTTATCATGTGCTCCGGCATTAACACCAAGACTTATATTGACAACAGCCGGTTTCTCCACTGATTCGGCATAATCGAAAACAGCTTTCACACCATCAAGTATATTAGCATCGGTCAACTGATTTTCAAGACCATATAAAACTATGTCACTTTCGGGAGCCATACCGTAAAAATTATTGCCTGTATAACTTCCTACTGCTATACCTGACACGTGCGTTCCATGGCTGGCTCCGGTGTTATCGGTAGTTAGTGTTGCTATTGTTTCGGTTGTCGTATATTCATCAATTTTTTCAGTAAAAGTATTATATTTCCCTGCTTTTTTTACGCGGGTATTACCATTTTCGTCTTTAAAATTTATGTGATTGTAATCGATTCCGGTGTCAATAATGCCAACTACAACATCTTTTCCCTTATATGCACTATTAATATTATATCCTATGTGAATTTTATCTACTCCTGTATCGAAGCGAGCGCTGTCATTAAGTAAATGTACTAGCCTTGCTATTGAAATGTTTTTAACCTCGTTTAATTCGGCTAGTTTGTTGATGTTTTCAATGGGCATGTTGGCAGTTAAAACAGTACCGAAATCACTCTTTACATTGACGTCTAATTCTTTGAGTATATCGGATGAAAGATTTTTTGTATTGTTAAGACTTATTATTACTTGAGCCGTCGATGTTCCATCGGGTTCTTGATTTATCGACATAAGTTTTATTCCCGAAGTATTTTTAGTTTGTAAAAACTCTTTATGATGATTAATCATAAATTGGGTACGTAGCGATAGTTTATTTTCAGCGTATGTAAATAAAGAACAGATTGAAATGATAAATATGAATACGGATTTTCTTGACATCATTTTTTTAGTTAGTTGGTGAAAAAATTAAAACAAAATTAGCTGTTTACATCTTAATAAACAAATATATCCGTAAAAATGGTTGAATGATGAAATAAAAAAGAACTTCCCTTATTTTATGGGAAGTTCTTTATGAATTTAAATATAGCTTAATGCTTACTTCTTTTCAGGAGCTTGCAAAGATTCAACATACTTACGAAGACCTTCGTTTGAAGGGTCAACACTTAACCAATTTTCGTATGCAGTTTTCATCTTAGCCATACAATCTATGTATTCAGGATTTTCTTTGTATTTTTTATCTTCTTTTTTAATCTTAGAAGCAACACTTGCATAGTAAACAGCGTTGTAACGATAAGCAAAAACATAGTCTCTAGCTTTGTCTGTTTTATTAGCAGGATCTTGATCTAGAAGAGCAGTAAGATTGTTCATTGCTTCAAGTGCATGACCATCAGTGCTTTCTTTGTCTAACAAAGATTTACAAAGTGCGATTTGGAAAAGAATACGTGGGTGGTTAGGAACCTTTGCATTGATTTCTTCTGCATATTGGATAGCCTTTGCAATAGCGTTATCTTTGTGAAGACCGGTAGTATCGGTTGCAGCTACATTTGAATATCTTTGAGAAAGTAAAAGTAGGTCATTTGTAACATGCTTTCCGGAGTCAACAAAGCGTTGATATGCTTCTGCTGATTTTACAAATTCATTGGCATCTCGATAAGCGTCACTGATTTCTTTAAGTAATTCAACCTTATCAGGGTTAAGTTCAACCGCCTTTTCATATTTTACAAGAGCTTCGGCAGTTCTACCTAGTTCTTTAAGAGTTGTAGCATAATCGGTATAGTCTTTAGCTTCATATTTTACTCCTTCAGGAAGTTGAGAGTTAAATAGGTCGATAGCAGCTTTTTCTGCTTCATTCCAGTTCTTTAAAGCTACAAGATTATAGAATGCCATACGTTTCATATAGAAGTTTTGAGGGTCGCTTGCAGGAAGGGTTGCTACAAGCTCTTTTGAAAGAGCTAATGATTCATCATACTTTTGACCGTAGAACAAAAGGAATGCATAACGAGAACGGTCTTGTGTGAAGTGGTTAGGGTTCTCAATATATTTACCATATTGTTGAGCAGCCTTAGCCCATTGTTCGTTCTTGTAGTATTTTTCAGCAAGTTCACGTTGTACTAGAGCCGAATTAGGTCTTTTTTCTAGAATCTTAGTAAGTTGAGTTATAGCCATATCAGGGTTTACGTTGTAATAAGTGTTTGCATATTTTACGTAAGCCTCAATGTTTTCAGGGTCATAGTTGAATGCCATTTCATACATACCGGCTGCTTCACCCCATTTCTTTTGTTCTGCATTTATATCGCCTTCAAGAATCCAAATATCAGGATTTTGTCCTTTTTCATATTTCCTTGCATTCTTTGAAGCTTCTTCGATTTGCTTTGCATAGGCAACAGGATCGGCTTCATGATAAGCACGAGCAATAGCAGCTTCTACAGAAGCATTTTTCTTAACTAGCTTTTGCGCTGCTTTGAATAGTTCTTCTGCTTCTTTTGCATTTCCGTTCTTAAGTTCAATAGAACCAAGACCGATAAGGTTGTAAGGATTGTTAGCGTCAGCAGCCTTACCTTTTTCGAAGTTTGCTTTTGCGTCAGCTATTTTTTGTTCCTTCATGTCTAGACAACCTAAATAATAGTAAGCCTCACTTTTATTGGTTGAAGCGTCGTTAAGGTTACGCAAAAGTAGTTCTTTTGCATTGTCATACTGACCAACTTTGTAATACTCGATACCATCTTTATAGCCTTGTGCAAAAGCTGATAAAGATCCTCCTAATAGCATTAGGGAAACTAAAACTTTAAATTTCATTTCTAAATTATTTATTGTTTCAATTATTGTTATTTATTCTGTTTTATAAATGTCTCTCATTTTTTTGTCTCGGTGGTGTGCTCCTTGCAGTTTATTCAACCTGTACCATGCGTGGTTGAATTGCAGCAGGAAGTACTCCGGTATTTTGAATAATCTTTTGTCCTATGAAACCTGTCATGAAAGTGAGAAATCCACTAGGAAGACTACCTCTTGCTGCTGTAGATATAACATAAATACTGCGGAATAGAGGGTATTCTCCGCTGAAAATATAAGCTTGATAAGGTTTGTATCCGAAAGGACTATCGTCACGTCTTATTTCAAGAACCTTGATGTTGTCGTTAAAGTCAAGAGCCGTAGTATCATTTTTTTGTAATTCCTGTGAGTATTCGGCTACACTTTTACTGCGTCCTCTCATGTCGGGAGTAATCCAACTTACACCTATTATACCTATTGCATTTTTATTTCTTGAAACAACATCAATAACTTCTTTGTTGCTGTTTTGTGCATATACTTCACTGCCAAAAGGCTTTCCGTGAGTGACCGAATCCTCCATATATTTAACTATACTGGAACTTTTATGGTCAAACACAACTTGAATCTTCTTTAAGTTTGATGGTGCAAGTTTGTCCCAATTGGCTGTTTCTCCTATGAGAATACTGTTAAGTTCACTTATAGTGAGTTCTTCTTGTGGGTTGTCTTTGTTAACTATAAGAGCAATAGCGTCAACAGCTAATCGTTGTTGAAATACTTTTCTATTCTTAAGTTGTAATTTTGCCTTATGTGCTTCGGTCAATTCATGAGGAATAACTATTAGTTGTGTTTTTAATTCCATTAATGAGTCTATTGCCGATTTTTCGTCCATATAATATGGAATGATATTGGCTTTAGGGTAATGGAATTCAAACATTTCAATCTCTTGGCTGAGAATATTCTCGAAACTTTCATCACATATCACAGTGGCTATACCCGAAGAATGTGTGTTTTTCTTTTTGTTTTCACAGCATGTAAAAACAAAAACAATAGTCAAGAGAAATGTATATGTCAATATTTTTCGTGTCATATATTATTAGCAATTTGTTGTTATTTGGTTCTGAAATAGCGGAAACCTCTCCAAATACCATAAATTATGAAAATCGTACCTAACCCATAACGTACCCAATCTTGAATCCAAAAGAAATAATTGGTACATAAAGTAAGATACGCCATACTAAAATAGATGAAAATCATAAAAAGACCAAAAACAGTGCTCCATTTTGCAGCGTTTTTCTTTTTACTTTGAGAAGCCGATGTTTCTTTGCTTCCCATTGTACTTGACTCTTTATTAAGCTCGTTTGCTATTTGATTTTCTTTCATGTAAATATAGTTTTTGATATTTTGTTTATCAGCTTTGAGATAAAAACAAAATATTGCGAGGTAAAGATAAACAAAAATCGTTGAATTATTATTTTATTCGACTTTAATTATAATATCTTAACGTTAAAAAGCCGTTTTTTTGTTATTATTCATCACTTGGATTAAGTGATAAAGTCTTTGATGTCTTTGCTCCAAGTTCTTTAATGTCGGTAATACGTTTTAGTATGTTTCCTGTTCCTGTTGAGAGTTTTTTCATGGCGTTATCATAAGCCACTCTAGTGGAATTTAGATTTTTATCTATGATTTTCATGTCTTCTATAAAACCTACAAATTTATCATATAATTTACCTGTTTCTTCTGCAATTTTAACTGCGTTTTTTGTTTGTTTGTCATGTTGCCATAATTGGTCTACAAGTTTAAGTACAGAAACCAAGTGAGTGGGGGATATGAGAACGACATGATTATCATAAGCATATTTCCATATTTTGTTATCGTGTTGCATGGCTGCAATATATGCACCCTCATTGGGTATGAACATCATTACGAAATCGGCGGAATTGCTAATAGCTTTTTGGTATTTTTGTCCTTTTAATTCATCTATGTGTTTTTTTACTGACGCAATATGTTTATCAAGACAGGTTTTTCGAGTACTTTCATCGTCAGTAGCGCAGTATTCTACGTAGCCTGTAAGGGAGACTTTAGAATCTATGATTATTGATTTGTCTTGAGGAAATTTAACAACAACATCGGGGCGAACAGTTTGTCCGTCGGCTCCGGTAAGTCTATTTCCCAGTTCGTCGGTGGTTTGCTGTACCGTAAAATGAATACCTTCCTGTAAACCGCAATTTTCAAGAATATCGCGTAAAATCATTTCACCCCAATCTCCTTGTGTCTTGCTGTTTCCTTTTAATGCGTTGGTAAGATCTTTTGCCTCTTTACCGATGGTTTGATTCAGTTCCATGAGCAGTTTGATATGTTCTTTGAGTACTTCACGGTCTTTTATATCGTTTTTTGCATTATCTTGAAGTGCGTTTTCAAATTTTGTGATTTGTTCTTTAAGTGGAGTGAGAATTTCGTTTAAACGTGATTCGTTTAATTCTTTAAAACGTTTGGTTTTATCATCGAATATCTCATTTGCCAATAATCTGAATTGTGCTTGAGATTCTTGTTGTAATTTAACTTTTTCTTCGTTGATAATTCTTATTTGTTCTTTTAGTGTTGCGTTTTCAGCCGATAAAGGATGTAGCTTCTCAATTGTGGATTTTGCGGAATTTAATTGTTCCGTCATGCTTTCTAATTGAGCAGTTTTTGCTGCGTTTTCTGTAAGGGTAGCAGTTTTCTCGTCGTTACTTTTTTTAAGCGTGCGTAAAAGGACAATAATAATTGCTGAAAAAAATAATAGAATAAATGAGAATACGTGTGAAGTCATTGCTATGTTTTTTACATTATATTTATGTGAGTGTAAAGATACAAAAAATACTTTGTATTTTGTTTAAATGAGAAACATTGTCTATCTTTATGTTGTGAAAATAAAAATAAGTTTTTTAATATGGCAAAACTTAAATTAACCGATGAATGGTGGACCTGTCCGGCTGAAGCCGATAATGGCAAGCTGATAATGGTGACAGGTCGTCGAGATATGGAGCAAGTGATTGAATCGGGTAAGTATAATTATCGAGTTGAGATTACTTGGCGATATGAAGAAGATGAAAATGGTATGCCCGATGTGGCTACATCTTCGCTTATGGAAGAAGTACAAGAAGCCTTACAGAAGGATTTTATGAAAGATCCAGTGGCTGTACTCACGGGGATATATACAGGAAATGGGGAACGTAACTGGGTATTCTATACGATGAATCTACGCATATTTGATCGTAAATTAAACGAAGATTTAGCTTCATTTGAGAAACTTCCACTTGAAATCTATGCAGAGAATGATCCTGAGTGGAATGAATACCAAGAAATGAAAGATGCTACCGAAATAGAGACCTGCGATTAAGTGGTATTCTGAAAAAATGTATAAATAAATCCCAAATTGCAATTACAATTTGGGATTTATTTTGATGTAAATTTATGTATATAAATGATTACATGTTCATACCACCATCAACTTGGATTACTTGTCCTGATACGTAAGAAGACATGTCGGATGCAAGGAATGTTGTCACGTTAGCTATATCTTCTACAGAACCACCGCGACGCAAAGGAATCTTTTTAGCCCATTCTGCGCGTACTTCATCAGGCAGTGCGGCAGTCATCGCTGTTTCTATAAATCCGGGAGCAATAGCGTTAGCACGGATACCACGAGAACCAAGTTCTTGTGCAATACTCTTTGCAAGAGCTATAAGACCTGCCTTTGAAGCTGCATAATTAGCTTGTCCTGCATTACCATGTACACCTACTACTGAAGACATGTTTATGATAGAGCCGCTACGTTGGCGCATCATGATAGGAGTAAGAGCATTGATATAGTTAAATGCTGATTTCAAATTAACAGCAATCACTGCATCCCATTGAGCTTCACTCATGCGCATCATAAGACCATCTTTGGTAATACCTGCGTTATTTACAAGAATGTCGATGTGACCAAATTCTTTATGTATTTCTTTAACCGTGTTTGCAGTGTCCTCAAAACTTGCTGCATTTGAAGCATAGCCTTTAGCTTTTACGCCTAGAGCAGCAATTTCTGCTTCTGTTTGTTTTCCGTTTTCATCGATTACTAAATCGGTGAATGCAATGTCGGCTCCTTCTTGAGCAAATTTTAGGGCGATAGCTTTACCTATACCGCGTGCTGCACCTGTGATAAGTGCCACTTTTCCTTCTAGTAACTTCATAAATTATAATTTAATTATTGTTCTCTTGTTATGCTTTTATTCCATGTAGAATAAAATCTTTTATGTATTCTCTCAACTTAAGTTTTTCAATACCAAGTTCTGCAAAATTATCGCGTACATAAGGCACGTCCATTCCTTGTAGTGCCAGAATCATTACTATAGCAGTTTCTTCGATGTGACGAATTCGGAAAATACCTTTTTCTACACCTTCGGCAAGAATTTGTTTCAAAATGCTCACTTCTTTGCTGATTGTAGCTTTCCTTGCCCGGTCAACTTTTCGTATATCACGGAAAAAACCGGCACGTAATGAACCGTTACGATAAACAAGTTCTTTGATGGTTTCAAATCTTATGAAAATGAAATTCATCAATTTTTGTTCAGGTGGAATAGGTTGATTGGGTATATCAATGAGTTTATCCACAATTTTATCGCTTTCGGTTTTTACTACAGCATTGAGGATTTCTCTCTTATTTTTAAAATAGGTGTAGATGGTGCGACGTCCTTTCTCTGAAGCAACAGCAATGTCGTTCATCGTTGTATTTTCTTCTCCTTTTA
>CAZTFX010000094.1:0-7645 GCA_964613095.1 uncultured Muribaculaceae bacterium
AGCTCATTCACTTGAGCAAGGCGAGAATCGACAGAGTGCCTGCCACACCCCACCAACATAAAAAATGGTAATATGTAGAGTAAAATCCTTTTCACTCCATCGAATTTTAAAATCTTAAGCTATTTGCTGTCGGGGAACTTGCGATTGGCGACTTCCATGATTTTAGATACGTCGAAATAGAATCCTTCGGGTGATTTTGCGTCTTTTTTATTCACCTTAATGTAATCGATATTTCCTTCTACTTCTTCATGTTCAATTGCCACATATCCCATAAAATTAAGAATATTATATTCGTGTTCAACCGATGTCACCACCCAAGGATGTTCTTTTGTTCCTTGTCCGCTTGAGAGTATAGCAGCCACAATGTGATTGAGGCGAAATTGACATATTCGGGCAAGGTTGTCTTTCTTGATTTCTTTAAGAGCAAAAATGAAGAATGTCATCTGTCGAAGGTCAAAAATGTTATCGGCAAGTGCGTCACGCGCATTTTCTTTAATCAACACACTTTCCTCGCGCGTAAAGGTCTTCTTGTCATAAAGATGTTCCAATTTATCGGAATATATCGATGTGCGAAAAGGATTATAATCTTCTTGAAACACATATCCGTAGTACAACTTGCGGTAGTCATCTATCGACATCACTGCACCTCGCTTTATCTCACCCGATGGCAACGTGTCATTAAGCAAAGTGGAATCATTACGCATAAACGCCGCCATAAGTCGCGGATAATAGTGCTTACTACCCACTGTGTCTTGGGTCGCCTTTCTTATTTCTTCAAAATCGACCTTGCGTACTTCCAGTTTTTTAGGCTTTGCAGCCGACAAAGCTAAAGAACACGCAAGAAATACTGTAACTAATATATATGCAATATGTTTCATTTCTGTTATTATATATCTGTTTTAAAGCGGTTTTTAATCTTTTTTCTCTTCACTATTTGTCGAAGGAAGATTATAGGATACACGTGTGTGATAGAACATACACATGCGATCAACAAAAATCTTCTTGACAGTTTCCATTTCACTGAATTTCAACGGAGAATCCTTATACAGACCATCACCCATCTGTGAATTTACGATTTTATCGACAAGCGCTTTGATAGCGTCGTCACTATGTTCTTTCATACTCTTGGCTGCAGCTTCAATAGCGTCGGCCATCATCAGAATAGTAGTTTCACGTGTATTAGGATTAGGACCGGGATAAGTATATAACGATTCATCCACACCCTCGGTGCCACCAGCTTGCTCACAAGCCTTCATATAAAAGAATTTAGCCTTTCCTCGACCATGATGTTGCAAAATAAAATCTTTTATTACGGCAGGCAACTTTTCTTTATCGGCACGTGCCACACCTTCGGTTACGTGTTTAATCACAATACGCGCACTTTGGTCGGGAGTAAGGCTGTCATGCGGATTCACACCTCGCTGATTCTCTGTAAAAAATGCCGGATTACCTATTTTACCTATATCATGATATAATGCACCTGCACGTACAAGTTGCACATTGGCACCTATTCCATGCGCAACCTCGGCCACCAAGTTAGCCACTTGAAGGGAATGCTGAAATGTTCCGGGACATTTTTCGGACAATTCACGTAACAACGGATTATTTACATCACTTATTTCCACAAGCGAAACGGGTGTAATAAAGCCGAAAAGTTTTTCGAGAACAAACACTAGTACGTAATTGAACGACAAAATCAATCCGTTAAGTGCAAAATTCATAAACATGTGCTTACTCAATCCCACAAGGCTACCATTGGTTAAAATGGTCATACCTATATAGATAAGACAGTAAGCAAGGAATACATAAAATGCACATTGCACAAGCTGAGAACGGCGTAACAATGTTCTTACCGACACGATTGCCACAATACCGGCAATCACATGAAACACAATAAATTCAAGTGGAGACGGCAATGCCAGAGCGCATGTGAGCACTACAATAACATTTGCCATAAAAGCCGTACGGGAATCTATAAATGTGGAAATGATAATAGGCACTGTTGCAAATGGTATAAGGTATATTGCATTAGCACTTGTGTCTTTTACCACCAAAGCTCCTGCAGTGAACACCGTCATGAACAGTATAAGGAAAAACATTTTTCGCAAGTCGTTATATGTGTGCGGACGAAAAAAATAAACGTACACATAAAAACTCAATATCATTATAGCCACCAACAAAACCTGACCTATAATAGGATAATGGTCTCCTTTCATTGCCTTCGATTGCTCCCTAGACATGTGTTCATAGGTCTGCAACACCGTATAAAGTTGAAGTGTGACTTTTTCCCCCCTATCTATGATACGTTCTCCTTGCTGAATAACACCAATAGGAGCTAGTGCCTTTTGATAGACTTGTTCCAACATTTTTTTTGTTCCTATACTATCATAGATAATATTAGGCAGCAGGTTTTCCGAAATCTTAGCATTACTTAATGCAGCACTATATTCGGGAACACTGAAAACCGAATCGAGATACAAATAAGCCTCACGCACCGATAGCATTCCACCGGTCGGCATGGATTCTGCCACATTATTTACAATTCGTCTTATTCCGGGTATTTTACCGGTGGCAAGTCCATCACGAGTTTTATTATCCACAATACCACTGCTATAAACAGAACGCACCTTGTCAAGAATGGCATATTTCATGCGAGGGGTAACAGTTGTATCCTTTTCCAATGCTTCATACAGTTTGTTTACACAAACCTTTTCTGTTCTGGAATCTCTTTCATAAATAGGAGCAAACTTGGCATCGATACTATCCTTGGTTTTACGTGCCGTAACCGAATCCATGTTAATGGGCATATCAAATGGAGCTGTCAACAGCGAATATGCCCATGGTTTCCCTTGTTCATATTCATAACGAAATTTATCTTCACTGGGAAAGAAAAACGACACCACAGCAATAGCAACAACAAGCATTGCCGCATTTATAATATTGTTTTTATTTGTCTTATAAAATTCCATAACAACTCCTGATTTCTAATTCCTGACTCCCATTCACCCTTTAGCTCTCACTGCTGCTGTCACTCCTTCAATAGCTTTTAATCGCTTACATAGATTGTTCACAACCGTTGCGTCTTTCACCATTACATCAAGATGAGAAGTAAACAATCCATCTTCGGCTCCTATTTCAAGTTTCCTTATATCGATTGCAAGCGTTGTGGAAATTGTGTATATAATCTCTTGTAGAATTCCCATTCTGTCTATACCCTCTATGCGCACGGCAACAAGGAATTTATCAGAAGGAGAATCCCACTTGGTCTGTAGCAAACGTCCTCCATAGCTGCTCTTAAGACGCATGGCATTAGGACAACTCAACTTGTGTACAACCACTTCATCGTTATCATTTACATAACCCACAACATCATCACCCGGAATAGGTTCACAACATGTCGCAAGTTTGTAATTGCTCACACCGTTTTCAGACCTCAACAAATAAGTCTTACTTATTTCAATTTTACCGTTTACACGTTCAATTTTTGTGGTAACACTCTTTGGAGCATCCTCCTTGGGTTTCTTGGCAACATTACCGAAACGGAACAATTTAGACAACAATCCGCTTGTTGCAGGTTTCACATCCTTTATCAAGTGTTCACCTAATGTTACTTCACCGGTACCCACTTTATAAAACAAATCATTTTTGTTCTGTAAACCTTCCTTGCTTATTATACGAGTTATAGCGTCACCCGAACCATCTATATTGTTTTCTTCAAAAAATGAATTCAACAATTTGTGTCCTTTATCAATAACTGCACGTCGTTGTTTTTTCAAAGTTGCCCGCAAGCGTGTTTGTCCTTTGGCTGTAACCAAGAACTTCATCCACTCCTCTTTTGCCGATTGAGAATGAGAGGTAAGTACCTCTACTTGATCCCCACTTTGCAACTTGTGCGACAATGGTACAAGTTTGTGATTTACCTTACCGGCAATACAGTGAGTTCCCATCTCAGTGTGAAGTGAAAACGCAAGATCCAGTACCGACGAATCCTTAGGAAGTGTTATCAACTCTCCTTTAGGAGTAAACACCACTATCTCCGACGCAAAAAGGTTCAATTTTATTGTATCAAGGAAATCAAGAGCATTAGGTTCCGGATTACTCAAAATCTCCTCGATTGTCATCAACCAAGTGCGTAACTCTGTTTCTTCTTCACCTTCACCAATTTTATATTTCCAATGAGCTGCAAACCCCTTTTCAGCCATTTCGTCCATGCGTTCACTGCGAATCTGCACTTCCACCCAATTACCGTCAGGACCCATAACGGTGAGATGAAGAGCACGATATCCATTTGCCTTTGGCACGCTTATCCAGTCACGAGTACGATCAGGGTGCAAACTGTAAAGGTCAGTGATTTCGGAATAGATATTCCAACAAATGCGTTTTTCATCACATTCTTGATCGCATTTGAACACAATGCGAGCTGCATAAAGATCATAAACTTCTTCAAATGGAACTCGCTTGGTTTCCATCTTGTTCCAAATGGAATAAACCGACTTCACACGAGCTTTCATCTCATATTTAAGACCCATAGCGTCGAGCTTGGCACGCACAGGAGTAGCAAACTTATCAAAAATACTATTGCGCTGTTCCTCCGAATCGGCAATTTGTCGTTTTATGCTTTCATACGTTTCAGGATGTTCATACTTGAAACTCAAATCCTCCAATTCGGTCTTAATGGAAAAAAGTCCTAAACGATGAGCCAATGGAGCATAGATATACAGCGTTTCTCCGGCAATCTTATATTGCTTGCTTGGAAGCATAGAACCTAAAGTACGCATATTATGCAAGCGGTCTGCCATCTTGATAAGAATCACGCGAATGTCATTACTCATGGTAAGTAATAACTTACGGAAATTCTCGGCTTGCACCGAAGCTTTATCCCCAAAGATACCTCCCGAAATCTTTGTCAAGCCTTCTACTATTTTGGCTATTTTCTTCCCAAATTGAGCCTCTAAATCTTCCACAGTATAGTCGGTGTCTTCCACGACATCATGAAGCAATGCTGCACATATAGATGTACTACCCAAACCTATTTCCTGACTAACAATGGTAGCCACAGCTATGGGATGCAAAATATAAGGCTCGCCTGAACGGCGGCGTATCCCCTTGTGAGCTTCACAAGCAAACTTATACGCCTTTTCTATGATCTCTACTTTCTTGCGGTGGTTACTGGCAAGATATCCATCCAGCAACGTTTTAAATGCAGTATCGACCATTTGTTTTTCTTCTTCGGGAGTAAATTTATGTTCCATAAGATTGCACAAGTTTTACGGTTAAAATCTCAACACGAAAAAATCGCGGGAGAATTTACAAATTTAATAACTTATCCCGACATTCCACATAACTTTTTTCCGAAAAAAATTATTGTGCCGTCACATAAAAGGCATGAAAACCACTACCTAGCACCCAAAGCTATATTTATACCCAACGTCAAAAACGCATGACTCGACTGACTGTCAATAAACTTATATCCTCCTGTAAGACGAAACAAAGTGCCAAATTGTATGCCGGCACGAAGCATAAGACCAAAAGAAGCGTCATTCCGACTGCGATAATATTCATTTCCATAAAACCTATCACCAAAATATTCATCGGGTAACACCATCGAGGTTAGGAAATCGACAGCAGAATCATTAACCACACCGGCTCCCACACCGATGAAAGGACGAATCTTACCGGACATGAACAAATTATAATTAATAGTAAACAACACATCAAGAGTATCAAATACCTTTGAGAATCCGGCTCTGTTCTTTCTCTTAAACTCTCCGTACCCACCATACAGCCCCACATCAAAATGCGGATTTGGCAAACGGTAGCGTAACTCTATATAACCATTGTAGCCGAGAGAATTTTCGTCAAAGGTGGTAGGATAACGTTTGCCACCAAACACTAGACCTCCTCCGACTTCACCAAACACGCACAGGTCATCGTCCTCACTATTCATCCACCCATGTGCAAAACAAGGCATACAAGCCATAAGAACCATCAAAAGTATAAATACCCTTTTCATATTGTACTATCAAAACTCATCTTACTATATAAGACGAAAATAAATCCGTTTTGTAACACCGACACTACAAAAAATGCCGTTTCCCTGATTGAGAAACGGCATTACAAAAATATCGTTAAGTATTCCTTACGGATTTTACTTATTCTTCATATTTTTTGATTACAAGACTAGCATTGTGACCACCAAAGCCAAATGTATTGGATAAAGCAGCTTTCACTTCACGTTTTTGAGCAACATTGAAAGTGAAATTCATGTTGTAGTCTATATCGGGATCATTATCACCATCTTCGTGATTGATAGTAGGAGGAATGATTCCATTTTCAATAGTTTTCACACAGAATAATGCTTCAAGCGCACCTGTTGCACCTAGTAAGTGTCCTGTCATTGACTTTGTTGAACTGATGTTCAATTTATAAGCATGTTCTCCAAACACCTCTTTAATGGCTTTAGCTTCCGACACATCGCCCACACCTGTTGAAGTACCATGAACATTGATATAATCAATTTCTTCAGGTTTCATTCCGGCGTCTTTAAGAGCATTGGTCATCACTAAATTGGCACCTAAGCCTTCCGGGTGAGTTGCTGTAATGTGATAAGCGTCGGCACTCATACCGCCACCCATTACTTCAGCATAGATTTTAGCTCCACGAGCTTTAGCATGTTCCAGTTCTTCCAGAACCAAGCAAGCTGAGCCTTCTCCCATCACAAATCCATCGCGAGATGCACTGAACGGACGAGAAGCTGTTGCCGGACTGTCATTGCGAGTCGATAATGCATGCATTGAGTTAAATCCACCTACACCGGCAGGGTAGATGGCAGCCTCGGCGCCTCCGGTCACGATTGCATCTGCCATTCCAAGACGAATATAGTTGAATGCATCAATCACTGCATTGGTTGAAGAAGCACAAGCTGACACGATACCAAAGTTTGGACCTCTGAAACCGTGTTCCATAGAAATATGACCTGCTGCGATATCGGCAATCATCTTAGGGATAAAGAAAGGATTGTATTTAGGTCCCTGTTCTGCCCCATGAAGTGCATAATATCCTGCTTCTTCCTCAAATGTGTGAAGACCTCCAATACCTGCTGCAAAGATTACGCCCACGCGATTGTGGTCTACACCTTCGGTATCAAGATTGGATTCTGCTATTGCTTGTTCGGCTGCAACCAACGCGTATTGTGTATACAAGTCGTAAGTGCGAAGTTTTTTACGGTCAAAATGTTTAGACGCGTCAAAATCCTTTACCTCGCAAGCAAATTGTGTCTTGAACTTGGAAGCGTCAAAATGAGTAATAGGACCGGCACCACTCACACCTTTTACTGCATTGTCCCATGTAGAGGCAACGTCATGACCAAGTGGAGTAATAGCACCAAGACCTGTTACTACGACTCTTTTTAATTCCATACTTTATTTATGGGAATAAAAGAAATATCAAAATTATTTATTTGCTTCGATATAAGCGATAGCGTCACCTACAGTTGCAATCTTTTCAGCTTGATCGTCTGGAATTTGGATACCGAATTCTTTTTCGAATTCCATAATCAATTCTACTGTGTCTAGTGAATCAGCTCCTAGATCTTGAGCAAATGTAGCTTCTGGCTTTACTTCTGTTTCGTTAACACCTAGTTTGT
>CAZTFX010000095.1:0-6808 GCA_964613095.1 uncultured Muribaculaceae bacterium
CACCATTTTTCTATAATCAGGGGGCAATATGCTCTGCTTCGCACTGCCCAAATTCGCTAAATTTTCCATGAATTTTGATACAGCCTCTTTAATTTTATGGTTAAAAAATAGTGTTTTTAAACATCGCAAAAAATATGCTTATCATTAATAATTTTTTCGATGAAAATCACTAATTTTCGCCCAACTTAGATTTATAAATAGAATCTATCAGTAAACATTATTATCAACCCTCTAAAACTTACCATTATGATAGTTGGTATTCCTAAAGAGATTAAGAACAATGAGAGTCGAGTAGGTTTAACTCCTGCCGGAGTAAAAGAACTTGTAAAGCGCGGTCACACAGTATATGTGCAACACACCGCCGGAGAAAATTCAGGATTCCCCGACCAAGAATATATTGACTATGGCGCAAAAATTCTTCCTACAATTGCCGATGTATATGCAATTGCCGACATGATTGTAAAAGTTAAAGAACCTATTGAACCGGAATATGAACTAATTAAAGAAGGACAACTCCTTTTTACTTATTTCCACTTTGCATGTGATGAAAAATTAACCCTTGCAATGAAAGAAAGAAAAGCTGTGTGTCTTGCATACGAAACAGTACAACTAGATGACCGCTCTCTTCCTCTACTTATTCCAATGAGTGAAGTTGCAGGACGTATGTCTATTCAAGAAGGCGCACGTTTCCTTGAAAAGCCACAAGGCGGTAAAGGTAAACTTATGGGTGGTGTACCCGGAGTTCGCCCTGCAAGAGTGCTAGTACTTGGAGCAGGTACCGTAGGAACTCAAGCTGCTATCATGGCTGCTGGTATGGGTGCTGAAGTTATGATTACCGATATCAGTTTGAAACGTCTTCGTTATCTATCGGACGTTCTACCTAAAAATGTAAAAACAATTTATTCTAATACACATAACATCACTATGGAACTGGGCAATATCGATCTTATTGTAGGTTCTGTATTGATTCCGGGAGATAAAGCTCCTCACCTTATCACAAAAGACATGCTTAAGATGATGAAACCGGGAACTGTAATGGTAGATGTTGCCATCGACCAAGGTGGTTGTTTCGAAACATCGCACCCAACTACACACTCCGAACCTACTTATATAGTTGACGGTATTGTTCACTATGCAGTAGCAAATATTCCGGGTGCAGTACCTTATACATCAACCATTGCATTAAGCAACGCAACTTTACCTTATGCACTGCGCCTTGCCGATAAGGGTTGGAAGAAAGCATGTCAAGAAGATTCGGCATTAGCTAAGGGGCTAAATATGGTAGAAGGAAAAGTTACGTTCGAAGCTGTAGCAAAAGTATTTGACTTACCTTACACTCCTGTTGAAAATGTACTTATTGATTGATTTCTCATAATAATACTTACATTAAAGTAAAATTCTTTTCATACAAGTTTAAAGGATTACGTTGTGAAACGCAATCCTTATTTTTTTCATCTTAAGAGAAGCGTTTCATATATTCATATTAATAAATTCACTATATTTGTACAGCTAACAAAGAAAAACGACTTATATGCCATATTTCTCAATAATAGTGCCGGTTTATAACCGTATAGATGAAGTTCATGACCTGTTGGAAAGTCTGACACACCAAACCAACAAAGATTTTGAGATAATCCTTGTTGAAGATGGTTCTACCGCCCCATGTAAAAAAGTAGTCGAACAATTTTCAAGCAATCTTGATGTTCAATATTATTACAAGAGCAATGAAGGTCGTAGCATTGCACGAAACTATGGCATAGAACATGCACAAGGTGAGTATTTCATCTTTTTTGACTCCGATTGTGTTATACCTCCACAATATTTCGAAGCGCTAAGTACACAACTAAAGAAAAATTACACCGATTGCTTCGGTGGTCCTGACTCGGCACACGATTCTTTTACCGATGTGCAAAAGGCTATCAATTACAGCATGACTTCATTTCTCACAACAGGTGGAATACGAGGTGGAAAGGTACAAATGGAGAAATTCGTACCGCGTTCCTTCAATATGGGATATTCTCGTAAAGTATGGGAAAAAATAGGAGGATTTCGAGAAATGTTCTCCGAAGACATCGACATGAGTACACGAGTACGTCAAGCAGGTTTTTCTATTCAATTGATTCGTGAGGCTTACGTTTACCACAAGCGTCGCACATCACTGCCCAAATTCAGTCGCCAGACTTATGTTTTCGGTATGTCACGCATAACATTGAAGTTGCTTTATCCCGGCTCTATGAAGTTGGTACATTGTCTGCCGGCATTTTTTGTATTGGGTAGTATAATCATGATTGGACTTTCTCTATTGTGGCATTGGTGGGCTATATTGCCACTCGCAGCCTATCTGCTTGCCGTATTGATTACAGCAATTATATCAACCGGAAGTCTGAAAATCGGGTCACTTGCTGTTATCACAAGTATTATTCAACTTGGAGCCTATGGGTGTGGTTTCATTAAAGCATACGTTTGGAAAATTCTACTGGGACATGGGCGTAACATTGAAGAAGAAATCCTAATACGCAAAGGCAAATAAAAGCCTATGACAAAAGACAATAACTATACTCGTGCCATCAAAAACCTTGCTGCCGAAGACCGTCCGCGAGAAAAAGCCGCAAGTAAAGGATTCAGGTCGCTTACCACAGCCGAACTGCTTGCCATACTGATAGGAAGCGGTTCTCGGGGTGAATCGGTTGTTGACTTGTGTCAACGCATTTTAAACGCCAACGATAATAAACTTTACAACTTAGGACGAAGAAACATCCACGACTTGACAGAGACTTTCCACGGCGTGGGAGAGGCTAAAGCAACAACCATTCTGGCAGCACTTGAAATAGCACGACGATATCGTGAAGAAGACGAATTTGTTGAACGTATTCAAGTTACCGATTCAAAACAAGTATTTGATTACATAAAATATGACCTATGGGACCTGGAACATGAAGAGTTTTGGATTATAACATTGAATAGAGCAAAACGTATAACAGGCAAATTCCAAATAAGTTATGGAGGCACGGCAAGCACCGATGTTGACTTAAAAATCTTATTAAAAACAGCACTACAACAACTTGCAGAATGTATTATTGCAGTGCATAATCATCCTTCAGGAAATCTTACCCCCAGCCGACAAGACGATATTCTTACCGAGAATATACGTAAGGGTTGTGTAGCTATAGGCATTCCACTCATCGACCATATAATAGTTACCCGAAACGGCTATTACAGCTATTTGGACAACGGAAAACTATAATATATAAGAAAGAAAATTCCGACATATCATACCTCCACACACCTATCAAAAAGAAAGATAATCTAAGATTTATTGTAAAATAAGCACACAAAAGTTTGCTTTTAAAATAAAAATGACCTATTTTTGTTTCAAAATAAAACAAGCAAGTATATTGATTATTCATAATGTGGTAAATAATTCTTTATTAACATATATAACTAACAACTAATAAACCTCAATCAAAATGAAAAGAATCTTTAGTTTTTTACTTGCATTAGTTGCATTTGCAACATGCATTTCGGCACAACCACTGCTTGTGGGACACCGAGGAAGTATCTGGGGATTAGAAAATTCATCGGAGGCTTTCATCAATGGAGCCAAGAAAGGTTATCATTATCTTGAAACTGACGTTAAAGTTACCGCAGATGGTAAACATGTGTGTTGTCACAATGACGACCTCACCACATGGGGCGGTACACTCACAATCGCATCCAGCACCCTTGAACAACTTCAAGCCGAAACACTTACACAAACCCGTAGCGGAGTGACCTATACCGGTCATATTTGTTCACTTGAAGAATATCTCGATATCTGCTCGGAATACAATGTAAAACCGTTAATAGAACTCAAATGGGCTACCGGAATCAACAGCAATGATTGCTCCGGTATTCCTAATCTTATTCAAGTAATAGAAAATAAAGGTTTTCGCACTTCTTGTATCATCCTCACCTCTATGAAACCTTGCCTTGAATATATACGTACTAATTATCCCGATATTGAATTGCAATTCCTCACAGGTGAATATTGGGCAAACCATTTTGATTGGTGCGTGGAATGGGATATTGATGTAGATATTCAAGCCGGATATTTCACAAAATCAACAGTCACTCAATATCATGAAAAAGGATTGAAAGTGAACATGTGGACAGCAAATGATAATGCTTCTTATCAAACTTATGGCAATTTCGGTTGCGACTTCATCACTACCGATAAACTTGATCCGGCATCATTACCCGACCTCAATGCCGATGCTACGCTTCCACCAAATGTAATCGACTACCCCACCAAAAATGGGACTATCAAAGACAGTTACACAACAGAATTGGAAGCAAGTGCCGATGTCCCCGATCACTTGCAAGGTCTTACTATACGTCGTGCTCTTGTAAACAACGACAAGTGGTACATACTTGCTCACGATGCCAACAAAGCTCCAATTCTTTCGGTGGTAAATACTGAAACAGGGGCTGAAATCAAACGTATGAACTTGAGCGGAGTAGAAGGCGGTGAAGTTATCCTTAGTGACATTGCGTTCACTGCCGATGGAGTGTTGCTGGGCTGTAACCAAGCAATAGTACCGTATGCGGGAGGTGGAGATATCGTAAAAATATACAAATGGACAAGTGACGATGCTACACCCGAGTTGTTTACAACAATTGAATCTGCCAACTACCTTGGAAACTGGGGTAACTCTTATGCCGGTGAAACATTTGCCGTAAGCGGAAATCTTAACGACTTGTATATGTATATCTCAACCCATTCAAGCAGTGGCACCACATTCCGTATTGCCGGTATTCAGTACTCCAACGGTGTGGCAGGTACATTTGTGTATGCACTCGAATCAAGCTATACTCAAGAAAACTGGGGTACCGATGTAAAATTCTCGGTATCTCCGTTCTCTCGAAACAATCTGCTTGTGGACAGCGAAATTATGAACGCAACCGAATACACTTTCAATTGGGATGGTACTCGTATTCCTATGACTGAATATTCAGCATTATCTTCGGAGACTATCAACACTAAGGCTACAGGTATAGATTTCATTCGTATGGGAGCTAAAGTTTATGCTTATATAGCCGATTGCGATGATACATCGGCTAATGCTTCCGGTATATTATATGATGCTTCAAATAAACTTGAAGCAATTTCGGCAATAACCGATAAAGCTCCTGAAAATTTAGGAACCAATGCCGTATCCTACATGAATACACAACTTGAATATACCGATAATACTTTATACATGTACCTATATGCACAAGGTGAAGGAATGTCAAAATATGCAATCGCATTTGAAAAAGATGAAGAAATAATCGAAGTTGACCTTGCCCTTGAATTGATATGGGAAAACAGTCGTACCGAAGGAACATTGCCGGAAAATATCGATGGAACCAACGCACAACAAGGCGGTGCTCATAATGGATTGTTCTATGTAAACAACTGTGTGGATCAAAAAATTTACATTTTTGACAAAACAGGCTGTTTGGGTAGTATTGATGGCGGTGCCGGATTCGGAACAGCTTGTGATGATGCCGGAAACGTGATAGTACGCAACGATAAACATACCGGAACCGAACATTCATTCATCATCTACCCTGCAGGTGCAACCGTAAGCACACCGGGTATTCCTGTTTCTCTTGATGTAACAGTTCCATTATCAGGACAAACCAATTTCATCAGTGCCTCAGGTGACGTTTTAGGTGACGGTGGTACAATTTATCTGTTCCCTAACGGAAATAATGCAGTTAACATCATATCTCTTGAAAATGGCATTGTAACTTCTACCAAAACATCTACTACCGATTTGGCTATAACAGCTTCTACCGCAGGATACGTGATTCCAATTAACAATAACACCGAAAACTGGATTTATCATGTAAGAGCCAATGGATTCTACATGTACACAGGCGGTGCAAGTGAATCACTTTTAACTACCAAAGCAACCACAACAGCTCCGGCTCGCAATTCTACAGGCGGTGGAGACTATTTCACAATCGGCGGGCATAACATTCTGCTACACAATAGTGGTGCAAACTATAAGGGAGGATTTGCCGTGCGAGATTTGACTGATGATAAAGTTATTGCCAACATTGATCCGATAGGCACATTAGGCTACGAAGAAGGTGGTAACTATTCTACATTCAACTGGTTATTTGCCGAAAAGATAGATGACAACAGCTACTACATCTATCAATACTGTCCGGCAAACGGAATGGCTGTTTACCGCCTATACAACAAGAATGCGTCTTCCGGAATAAACAATATAACTGCAAATAACAGTGTCACTATGGAAATTTATCCGAATCCGGCAACCAACATTGTAAATGTAACGGTAAACGAAAACATCAATAATATTACACTTTATAATCTTACCGGTGCACAAGTAAATACAAATGCCGTTATTAACGATAATACTGCACAAATCAACGTAGAAGATTTACCTGCAGGAACTTATATTATACACGTTAATAACCAATCGACAAAACTCATTAAAAAATAATCATTTTAAATAAAGAAAAAGAGGCTGTCTAACAAGTCCGTTAGTCGGTCTCTTTTTTGTTGTTGTACTTCGAAAAAAGGCTTTCAAGCTGAAAATCAGTGCGAAAGCCTTTGCTATGTCATAAATTTTCAGTAAATTTGGGTTGCAGTTAAACCACTAATAATCAAAACATAGCATGGCAAAGTTAGCAATAAAAACCGACAATAGAAAACAAAATCTGCTTCTTCCTCCGTCATTGGATGAACTTGTACCGGAAATGCAGAGTCCAACAGCAAATGCAAAATTAGTTGAAGTTTGCGAAAAATCTGGAT
>CAZTFX010000096.1:0-6764 GCA_964613095.1 uncultured Muribaculaceae bacterium
GAATCAGCCCTAATTTTTATTTATTCAAAAAAGTTTTATCGGACACCAATAAAAATAAATATATTTCATTGTACAATCCGTGGGAGCCTTAATATCTAAAGTTCCATTATTCCCAAATCTCCAAATTTCAACTGAAGCGTCATATTTACCACTGCTACCATTACTATCAAGAGTAACATTAAAAGTAAACCCACTTGTTTCTAATGTGAGATATTGAGTTTTATCTACCCAACCATTTTCTTTTGCTACATCTTCAATTACAACAGTTGCTTGTAGCTCGTTTTCTGAAGCTCTTACAAATGTTACATTAAAATCTCCAATTTTACTGTTTTCAAGTCCTTCAGCTACAGCAATTGCTTTTATAACACAATTCTCAGAGACAGTAAAAGGTGATATATATTGTTGTGAAGATGTGGTTGGTTCTGAACCATCGGTTGTATAATATATTGTTGAACCTCCTGTGGCACAAGTGATAGATATTTCAGTATTTTCTTCTATTACATACTGTCCATTAGAAGATGATATTTGTGGAGTACTTGCCAACTTTGACTCCTCATATTTATATAAACAAACAGAAGAACCATCCAAGTAATAATAGAATTTATTGGGGAAATAATAAAACTTTCTTCCTCCTGATGAAATTATCGTAACGGTTCCATCGTCATTTATCGTAATATTATTTTCCAAACTAGCATTATTTATATCTAGTCCGTTTTCATTTTTTGATTTTCCTATATATTTACTATTGGAAATTATTTGAATATAATAAGTATCTTTATCTGATACCGGTGTAATTGATAGTTCACATGCAGATAGTTCTCCATTACCGTATTCAATAGCATTATTAGCTAATGTTGTCGTAATAAAATTTCTATCTTCGGAAGTACCATTAAAAACGTATGCTTCGGTTTCACTGTTTTCGTAAACTATGAGATATTTTCCCGACCAATCTGTCGGTGTGGTTGTAACTTTTTGATAAGTTTGCGAATAAGCACTAAAGAACATGCTTAAGAAAAGAAATAGCATTAGTTTTCTCATAATAGTTGAAGGTTTAGTTAGTATAATAGTTATTTTGTAACAAATGTAGTCATATAAAATATAGATACAAATTATTTTGTGCACAGAATTTAGTTTTTTTTTTATTCTTTTAACACAAGTACAGTTGATTTTGTGTAAAAAGAGAATTTAGCGCAAATAGGATAAATTTTTCTTGCTAAGTGTTTTCAATAATTGATGTTGCTTGTGCCTGCAATGAACAGTTTTCTTGTATCATTAACATTGAGTTATTAATTAACGATTGTGCTGTGAAATCTTGTTGTTCGGACTTCAACTTAACAATCTTTTCACGTATAAACATTGTGATTATTGTTTATAAATCATTATTTAGTCACTATAAATTTACAAACAGCCATAATTACCAAACGAATCAGCCATTTAGCATTAACTAAACGACTGATTCGTTTTTTTATAAACATTGATTCTCTTATATCGAATTCACGTTATTTTAATATTTTATTTTACCACGATTTTGGACGATGCTTTCACTCCATTTTCGTCGGTTACAATCACAAGATAGATTCCGGAAGCCAAATTTGCAGTTTCTACGGTTGTACCTGCTTGTTCTGCAATCTTTAATCCCGAAACAGTATAGACTTCAATTGCCACTACACCTGTTACTGTAATTCGATTACCATCATAGCTTATTTCAGGTTTGTCTTCTACAATCGATTCTACACTTGAACTGCTGCTTACCTGTTCAAAATACAAACAAGGATCAGTGGTTGATTCTTCATTCCATGGATTGTCAACATCGGTTCCATATTTGAAACCTCGTGTTTCAAAAAATGCCTTATTTAAATCAGTTTCGGCAACATCAGCTCCTTCGGTTGATGTAGCTTCTGCAGCAATTGTACTATCTATTACAGCTAATGTTGAAACTACGTGATTATCGGCTAAAGCTACTTCTTTTACCGGAACTAGTGTAGGATCCCATTGCATAGCTTCCTTATCTTCATCCCAACGAGTATAACCTACAATGCGGTGTACTGCACCTTCTCCGGCTGTTATTGATTTTAAAGCTATCACGTTACCTGAGATTACAGGGTCAACGACAGATTCTTCGGTTGTAGTCCAGTCGGAAGCTAAAGAACCGGCTACACCACCTGTTTTATAGTTGCCTGACCAATCAGTCTCAGTAGCTGTAAGATTTCCTTCAACATAGCATAAATGAATACCGCCACGTTCTGCTGCACCGACGATACCACCTATTGTGTTACGACCTTCAATATCCACATCCACATGGCAATTTACCACCTTACAATCGGTTGAAGTTGCACCTACAATACCACCAATATTATTACCGGCAACAATATTTCCACTCACCGCACATGCTTTTACAACAGAACAGGTAAGAGTATTACCTGCAATACCGCCAACGTAACCTGTTTCAGGTGCATTTATCGAAATATTATTAACCGAACTTTCTGCTATTTCGGTATTCAACATGGCACGACCTATAATACCACCAACTACTGCAGAAGTTTCATTTCCGACAACTACTGCATTATTTACGTGAACATTGTTTATCGTATCACTTACAGATTCTGCAACCAAGAAGCCCATAGATGAAGCATCTTCATTCAACTCTACTTTCGGAGAGTCCAACACGATGTTCTTAATTGTAGTTGCTTCGGTACTTGCAAAAATTGCAGGATACATATTGTTTCCATCAAGAATAAGATTACTTATAATATAATTTCCTCCATCCAATGTACCTGTGAAAGTTGGGATAGACTTCCATACGCCATAATCGGCTGCGTCAAAATCATTCACCACTTTATAGTGAGCTGCAGGATTGCGGGATATCATAGCCAAATCACCGACACTGGTGATTTGATAAGGATCATTCTCTGTACCATCACCACCGGCACTAAGCATAGCCAATGGCAGGAATTCCAATTCAACGGTAATCTTATCGGTTACCGAGCTGAGATAAGGTATTAACAATGTAGGGACATCACCATTCAAGCCCAACAATGCACAAGAACCTAAATCACCTTTGCCATCGGGTTCTTCCTTGTATTGACCTATAATAGTTCCATCCTCTTTAACAATGCGAACTTCATCAATCATTGTTGTAGCCGATTCACTCTCACGCTGGTTAGCTATAAATACGTATTCACGTTGGCTATCGGTATCAAACAAATAAGGATTCAATGCTTCACCCATTACTAAAGGAGTCCAACTGGCATTATAAGGTCCCACATTAAACTTCACTATACGATCTATTTTGCCTTCTTTTGTCACCCAAGCAAAGCGTTGGAATATATCATCGTTATCATCACTTTCAGGAGAGGCAAGAGCTATTACATATTGGTAAGAATCACCTACCGGATAGCGATCTATACTGGTTGATATTGCATTGCCTTCCACTTCAACACCGAAAGTAACTACTGTTTCGCAAGAAGGGACATCCACCATTGATAAAGTTTGACCATCGGTTGACAAAAATGCCATCTGCTTTGATTGTCCATATATATCATACATGTTCATCCAGTTGCTCACGTCTTCGGCAATATTCTTCACAACATTGCTTTCCATGTCATACACATCAAATGCGATTGTCTCATTCTCGGTACTCACTTCAAAACCTGTTGTAGCAACCACCAATCTAAGCTCGCCTGTTTCATCCCAAAAATCATTAGTCAAGTCTTCACTTCCATAAAGCCCCACACCATATTGAACCAAATATTGCGAAGTTGAAGCTACCGGTATGGTAACTTTTCCCACTTCAGCAAAATTCTTGTTATAAATGGTTGCAACGAAATTGTTACCTTCGGTAGGAATCATGTCCCAAGGATCTTCATAAGAAGCAGGATCAAGATACTCTTTCTCATATTGTGACACAACATAATAGAAATCACTTCCTATTGTAAATACATTGAATACGCCTCCTACTTGATATTCAGCCAACTTAGACGGAACTGAAAAGCTCTTCTTAAAAAAAGCACCATTACTGGTCCAAGTTGCCTTTGTATATACATCATATTTTTGTACCGAAACTTCCTCTTCGGTTGCAGTATAACTCAATACGGCAACAGGTTCATAGCTATAACCGGTATAAGTTTGAACTATCGACATATATCCATCATAAGTGAATTTCACTTCACCGGTAGCAAGATCATAGATATATGTAACATAAGATGTAACACCGGGTGAATGAATAATGTGTAATGTAACAGGCACTTCATAAGTAGATTGTTCACGGTCAAACAATTTATTGGTAATCACATTACCCACAACAATCTCATTACAACTACCTTCAGCCGGTGTGGCAATAGTTATAGAACCTTGAGCTTCTCCTTTATTATTATAAAAGGTGATTTCCGAACCGGTATAATAATAACCGGACACTTCAAAAGTTTGTGTTACGTACCATTGTGTTCCATCAGCCCCCTCAACGAAACTATAATCTTCGGTAGGACCCAGAGTCAGGCTACTCGGTACAATCTTATTTTGTATCGGTTTCTTAAAATCCGGAGCCGACTTCCACACATGATTGACAGAAGTCAAGATTTTTGAGGTGGTTGCATTATCAAACCGTGCTATACGGGAATTTGACGCTGTAACCGTTAATCCTGCAAACAAAGACATTAACAATGCAGCAAGAAACGTTTTAGTGTAATTTTTTTTCATTATAAAATGTTTTTATAAAATTTGTTATTGATTTTTATTTTAAGAACTTAACAAACAATAAATTTCCGGCAAAAATACTAAAAAATGGTGAAGATTAAGGAAAAAACTTCCTAATCTTCACCATTTTATAAAAATTTTCTATTTCAAAACAGTACTACAACGAATAAAATGCCGCTATAAGCATACCGATACACGCCAAAAGCTTTATTCCTGTTCCTACAAAGAACGATAGAAAAGAACCAAGTGCTGCATGCATTGCCGAACCGGAATCTTTTTTACTCACAAGCATTTCGCCGGCAAAGGCACCTAAAAACGGGCCAAACAGCGGTCCGAAAGGCCATGGTAAAAACATTCCCACCACAAGACCTAAAATTGAACCCCACGTTCCGGCTTTACTGCCACCGAATCGTCGTGTCATCCATGGAGTGAGGAAAAAATCGATTACCCCGACAATCACCATTACTGCTCCCCACACTATAAATTCGGTGGTACTGAATTTTGCATATCCACTCCAATGTAACAGCCACATTGCGGCATATGTAAGAGGAGGACCGGGTAACGCCGGTAAAATACACCCGGCAAAACCCAGTAAACAACAAATTATAGCTAAAACCAATAATGTTATTTCCATGATTATTTTTTCAATTCTTCAATTATCCAATCCCACATGGCATTATTTTGATCGCTATACAGCCAATGCCCGGTATTTTCCCCGATAGAAAGTACTTTAGGGGCCGTAATCACGTTATAAGTGGAACGTGTTGTTGTAGGCGCACATGTAATGTCGTTATAACCGAAAGCATAAAAGACAGGAGCCTTTAATCCTCGTGCAAAATTGGCTGCGTCATAATAACGAGCCGTTGTCAATTTCTCTTTAGTACAATTACCCTTAAATTTAAATGCATGAGGCCATCCTCCCGCACGTCCATGAGTGTATCCCTCTTGATCACACATGGCAGGGAAGTATATTGCAGTAGCCTTAATTCGACTATCAAGACGAGATGTTACAATAGACAATAATCCACCTTGACTACCTCCCAATGTTCCAATTTTTCCATCACATTGAGGTAATGATTGCAAGAAATCTATCGCTTTTACACAACCCAGAAAAACTCTTTTATAATAATAGGTGTCTCGATTTTCAAGATTATCAAGATAATAAGCCGAAAGAACACCTCTTGTTAAATCATCATATATACTACCTTCAAGATTTACAGGAATACCATGAATCCCCAGTTCAAGAATGATTACACCACGTTCCGAGTGTTTTACATCTCCACTTTTGGAACCTATACCGGCACCGGGTAACCTTATGATTGCAGGATATTTTCCTTCTGCTTTAGGTACCGTAAGAACACCATACATTCTGGAACCTCCTATATTGCGATATGACACATGATATACATCCACAGTCTTGGTACAACGTTCCGGCAACAATGTCATTTCGGGACGTAATTCATATTTTTTCAACTCTTCGAGGTTTTTATTCCAAAATTCATCGAAATCTTCGGGAAGAATTACCGTAGGAGTAAGTTGCTCAACATCAAAACCTACGGTTGACATAGCTGTTGCCTTTTTGCCATCATGTTCAACTCTGGCTCTTACTCTTAAAAAACCAGGTTTCTTCATAGAACCTACATTGATTGTAGCTTCATTGCCTTTCAATTTTACAGTTTTCTTAATGTGTGCATCCATAAGATCTTCACTCACCTCATAGCTCACTTCAACATCATTTAACGGCATTCCGCAACGCGTGGCAATCACTTTCACTTTCACTTGCTCACCCGATTCATACAAACCATTGTCACGATTGGGAACAAGCATTAGTTGCACTTGATTTGATTGAGCTGCAACTCCCAAAGCTATAGCAACAATCATTACAAAACCTAAAAAAACACGTTTCATAGAAAATAGTTATTTTTTTCATTAATAAATAGTAACGACAAAGATAACCACATTCCCATTGATTTTATCATAAATTAGCTAAAAATAATACCTGAAATTGCTTGAACATTTTCATGCAGAGTCCAACAGCAAATGCAAAATTAGTTGAAGTTTGCGAAAAATCT
>CAZTFX010000097.1:0-6650 GCA_964613095.1 uncultured Muribaculaceae bacterium
GGGTGGTATGAATGTGACTCTACAAATTTCGGTTCCCGATATTTTGAGAGCTCTTTCTAATGAGAACCCTGATCCAAAGTTTAACGAAGCGTTACAGATTACAGAAAAACAACAAAAAAACAGTGCTGAAAAGGATTTCGTTTCGGCATTCTGTCGTGAGTACACAAAATTGGCTCCGGAAGGAAACCTTTATCAAATCTTCCGTGGCGTAGAAAAGCTTCAAGCCGGTGCATCTAATGCAGAAGTTGAAAAGGTGCTTAAAGATGAAGTTAACGCTATGGTTGACAATTCTTATAACGTGCTTCGCACTCGTATTGACCGTTTCGGTGTGGTTTCTCCAAATATTCAAAAACTTGAAAGCACCGGTCGTATCCTTCTGGAACTTCCGGGTGTTAAGGAACCTGAACGTGTTATTAAGTTGCTTAAGGGAACTGCCAACTTGGAGTTCTATGAAACATATACAATCAACGATTTGCAAGGTGCACTTAACTCATTGAGTAATGCTGTGGCTGCTAATAATGTGGCAGTGGCAGATACAACTGCTGCCGACAGCGTAAAGGCTGAACCTGCTAAGAGTTTGGCTGAAATGCTATGGAGTGTTCAAGGTCGTGGTGGTGCAGCAATCGGTGTTGTGGCAGTGCGTGATACTGCTGCTGTTAATGCTATAATGAATTCACCTGAAGCTGCTCGTATTCTTCCTACTAACTTGAAAGCTCGTTGGGGAGTGAAATCAATCGACGAAAGAGGACAATATTTTGAACTTGTAGCATTGAAAACCGTTCAAGGTAATCCGGTGTTGACAGGTGATGTAGTGACCGACGCTTCAAGTAACTTTGACAACATGCAAGGTAACGTGGTGTCTATGACGATGAACGATGAAGGTGCTCGTCAATGGGCTCGCGTAACTCAACAAAACTTGAACAAGGCTATTGCAATCGTTCTTGATGATCAAGTATATTCTTATCCTAATGTAAACAGTGTAATTGAAGGTGGTAATTCTCAAATTACAGGTAACTTTACTGTGGAAGAAGCAAGTGACTTGGCTAACGTATTGAAGAGTGGTAAGATGGTAGCACGCGTTAATGTGGAAAGTATGAGTGTTATCGGTCCGTCATTAGGTCAGGCAGCAATTGAGGCAGGTATGATTTCATTCGTTGTGGCGCTTGTACTATTGATGATTTTCATGGTATGTACATATGGCTGGTACCCGGGCTTGATTGCAAACTTGGGTTTGATACTTAACTTGTTCTTTACACTAGGTATTTTGGCATCTATTCAAGCTGTACTTACATTGCCGGGTATTGCCGGTATCGTATTGTCTATGGGTATGGCAGTGGATGCTAACGTGCTTATCTTTGAACGTTCTAAAGAAGAACTTCGTGCGGGTAAGAGTTTGAAAGCTGCTGTTGCCGATGGTTACAGTAATGCATTCTCTGCAATCTTCGACTCTAACTTGACATCAATTATTACAGCATTGATTCTATTGCTTAACGGTTCAGGTCCTATAAAGGGATTTGCTACAACATTGATTATCGGTATCATTTGTTCATTCTTTACAGCGGTATTTGTTACTCGTATTGTAATGGAAGCTATCGTGAATCGTAAGAACGCACCAAATATTACATATACTACATCGATTACTCGTCATTTGATGGAGAATACTAAATTTAATTTCATAGGTTCTCGTTCAAAGGTATGGACAATAGTTGCAGTAATCATTCTTGCAGTAGGTGTACTTCTTGGAGTGCGTCGTTTGAGTCCGGGTATCGATTTCTCAGGTGGTCGCAACTATACAGTGCAATTTGCTCAACCGGTAAGCACTGTTGATTTGAAAGAAAAATTGGCACCGTTGTTCCCTGAATCAAATTTAAGTGTAATCACTATCGATAACGATACTAAAGTGCGTATTTCTACCAACTATAAGATTGCTTCTGCCGAAGACGGTATAGATGAAGAAATTATGCAAAAATTGTATGAAGGTCTTAAGGATGAACTTAACGGAATGGATTACGAACACTTCAGTGTTGCCGATGAAACTCAAGGTGTAACATCTACTGAAAAGGTTGGACCAAGCATTGCAAGCGATATGACTCGTGAAGCATGTTGGGCAGTATTCTTCTCATTGATAGCAATGGCTCTTTACATCTTGATACGTTTCCGTAATGTGGCGTTCTCAGTAGGTGCTCTTTGTGCCGTTGCATTCACTGCATTCTTGATGATTGGTTTCTATGGCTTATATGGCTTGTTCCCATTCTCAATGGAAATCGACCAAAACTTCATCGCAGCTATCTTGACAATCATTGGTTATCAGGTGAACGATACTGTGGTGGTGTTTGACCGTGTACGTGAAACACGCACATTGTATCCTAAGCAAGATCCATTTGTGACATTCAATCACGCATTGAATAGTACATTGGCTCGTACAACAATGACATCTTTAAGTACATTGCTTGTTCTTGTCGTAATCTTTGTGTTAGGTGGTGAAACTATTCGCAGTTTCGTGTTTGCAATGTCTCTAGGTGTAATCTTTGGTACTCTTGCTTCATTGTTTATTGCTGCTCCGGTGGCATATACAATGACAGTACGCCAAGCTAAAAAGACTACAAAATAAGGTTTTTCATAAAATAATAGTAAATTGTTGGAGGAGGAGTCGTGATGATTCCTCCTTTTTTATGGGTAATGCGGAAAAGCTTTAAATTTATTGTTGATAACGTTTTGTTTTTTGATTTCTTTGGATAAAGATTAAAATATTTAGAACTTTAATATGGTATTATAGAAAAATAAAGAGTCTGTCTAATGAGTAGAAGACAGGCTCTTTTTATTCGTACCTCGGAGGGGAATCGAACCCCTATCTAAAGTTTAGGAAACTTCTATTCTATCCGTTGAACTACCAAGGCAGAATTTATGTGGCAAAATTACAATATTTCCATGATTTTGACAAATACACCGTTTGTTTTGGCTGTAAAATTGCAATTTTGATTGTTTTGGGTAATAAAAGGACTATCTTCGTGGCATGTGAGATGGCTTGGACAATAAAATAATGCTTATCTTTACGCAGTAAATGAGATTAATAACAATTTTAAGAAGAAAAATATGAAAAAGTCGATTATCGTTATCGGAGTGATAGTTGTAATAGCTGTTGCTCTTTTTGGATGGGTGAAAGGTGCTTATAATGGCATGGTAGAACAAGAAGAAGGTATGAATACTGCATGGGCGCAAGTGGAAAATGTGTATCAACGTCGTGCCGATTTGATTCCGAATCTTGTGAATACTGTTAAGGGATATGCCTCACATGAAAAAGAGACATTGCAAGGTGTGGTTGAAGCACGTGCAAAAGCTACTCAGATGACCATAAATATGGATGATTTGAGTGAAGAAAATATTAAGAAATATCAAGCAACTCAAGGTGAGTTGCAACAAGCAATCGGTCGTTTGCTTATGCTTACCGAAAATTATCCGGATTTAAAGGCAAATGAGAATTTCCGCGACTTGCAAGCTCAACTGGAAGGAACTGAAAATCGTATTACAGTAGAACGTCAAAAGTTTAATGAAACGGCAAAGGTTTATAATACCAATATACGTAAGTTTCCTACAAATATTCTTGCAGGAATATTTGGGTTTGAGAAGAAAGGTTATTTTGAAGCACAAGAAGGTGCAGAAAAAGCTCCTGAAGTGGTATTTTAAGATTATGGCACTAGACTCTTTTCTGGATAAAGAATCGCAACGCCGAGTGGTGGAAGCTATCGGCGTTGCCGAAAAATGTACCTCCGGCGAAATTCGTGTACATGTGGAACCTACATGCAAATGTGGTAACCCTTATGAACGAGCTGTAGAGGTTTTTAATAAGTTGGAAATGTATGCCACCGAAGCTAGGAACGGTGTTCTTATATATGTTGCTTATAAATCGCGTAAGTTTGCCATAATAGGAGATGAGGGTATTAATCGTAAAGTCGGTATAAATTTTTGGGTAGGCGAAAAAGATATTTTGGCTGAATATTTGAAAGCCGGACAAGTTGCTGACGGACTTTGTGAAGTGATAAAGATGATAGGAGAAAATCTTTCAAAACATTTTCCTTATCAAAAAGATGATGTAAATGAATTAAGTGATGAGATTTCTTATGAATCGAATTAAAAATATATGGGTCTTTATTGTAATTGTGGTATTGAGTTTCGCGATTACCGTATCGGCACAAATTCCGGAAAAACCTAATCCTCCAAGATTGGTTAACGACTTTGCCGGAATCTTTTCTCCGCAGCAGATTCAAGTGCTAGAGGATACTTTAGTGCGTTTCTCTAAAAAGACATCCAATCAAGTGACGATTGTTACTGTGAAAGATTTGGGAGGAATGGAAGCGTCACAGTTTGCCTATGAGATAGGTGAACAATGGGGTGTAGGTGGTAGTAAACTGAATAATGGAGTGGTGATTCTTATAAAACCCAAAGATACAGCCAAGGGGCAAGCATTTATAGCTACCGGATATGGAGTGGAAGGTGTTTTACCCGATGCTTCCTGCAGTCGTATTGTGAATAATGAAATGATACCTGCATTTAAGAAGAATGATTATTTTGCCGGAGTGACACGAGCATTGAATATTATCTTACCGGTATTAGCAAAGGAATATTCTATTGAAGAATATGAAAAACGTGATGGAGATAATGCTCTGTTGGGTTTTGTTATGGTATTTGGTGGAATGCTTCTTGTTTTTTTGATTATAGCATTGATAGATAGAGATCAAAAGAATAATAATGGTAGAAATGGTAACTCGGGTACATTTGGCGGAGGACGCGGTTCCGGTGCCGATGATGTAGCTGCTGCAATATTGTTGGGTAGTTTATTGGGAGGTCGTGGTTCCGGTCGTTCCGGTGGCTCTTTTGGAGGAGGTTCATTCGGAGGTGGTTTTGGAGGCTTCGGAGGTGGTTTTGGAGGCTTCGGAGGTGGTTCTTTTGGAGGAGGTGGAGCCGGAGGAAGTTGGTAGTGATGTGTCCGTGAGGAATCTCGGTTAAATGAATAATTGTTTTAGAATTTCGGGAGAACGTAAAATCCCATTCATGGAATTGTGTAATCGGTAATAGTTTAATGCAATATCGAGAATTTCTCCACGTTGTGAACGATTGAAACGGAAATGGTGTAGATTCCGGGATGTCATGCGTGATAATAGAAGTATTACCGGGGCGTCTTTGGGCGTGAGATGGTGGTTATGTAAAGGTCGTTCACTCGTAAAAATACCATTTGCCATATCAAACCAGTATCCATCATTGTATGTTTCAGTATCAGGTTGTATACCTAAGAAGGCACCGAGATTATAAAGAAACCATATATGAAAATTGGCGACACCGATTTCGATTTCGTTTAATAGCTCAATAGAAGTCTTTATGAATCTAAAAAGAGAAATGTTCTCTTCACTCTCTTGTATGGAACGTGTGAGTAGTTCACTCATGAACATTGCAATGGCGTTTTTTACCGGATCGGAGTAAATTCCGGTAAGGGTTGAAATGTTTCGTGCGTCACAAAAAGAGTGTAGGTCTTTACCCGGAATGATTTTTGCTTCAAATTCGATAATATTCAGTGGCAAGAACATAGCATTGCGTATGCGAGCATTTTTTGTGGCTCCTTGCGGAAGTAGAAAAGCCATGCGTCCACATCGGTCTGTAAGAATGTGTGCAATTGAATTTTTGTCGGAGTATCGCAACACATGAAGTACTATTCCGTTAAGTTTTTCCAGCATTTGTGGTAAATGATCGTTTTTGCGGTGTCAATACAATATTTTCTGCAATATTCGTAAAAAAAGGTGACCTACGCAAGTCGTTTTAATGAAAAATAGATGGATTTTTGAAATTTAATCATGGAATATTTGTCAGATTTAAAAAAAGTGTCTATATTTGCACTCGCTTTTGATAAGCAACGGTTCAAGGCCCATTCGTCTATCGGTTAGGACGCAAGATTTTCATTCTTGAAAGAGCAGTTCGATTCTGCTATGGGCTACAAAAATAAAAAATGCACTTAAAGATTAAGATTTTTAGAAATGGCAAATCACAAATCATCAATTAAAAGAATTCGCCAAACAGTGGCAAGAAGACTACATAACCGTTATTATGTAAAGTCAGCTCGTACAGCTGTACGTCGCTTCCGTGCATTGACTGATAAGGCTGAAGCAACAGAGAAGTATCCAAAGGTAGTTTCTCTACTAGATAAGATCGCTGGCAAAGGCTTGATTTCAAAAAACAAAGCTTCTAACTTGAAATCTAAGTTAGCTCTTCACATGAATAAGCTAGCTTAATAAAAAAGCGATTTAAGCAAAGAAACAACGAACGGTTCTCGCAAGAGAATAGTTTAAGGAGGCCCATTCGTCTATCGGTTAGGACGCAAGATTTTCATTCTTGAAAGAGCAGTTCGATTCTGCTATGGGCTACCAGTGAGCGTTAGGTTACAAGAAACCTGACGCTTTCATTGTTTGTTGTTGTATCTTAAAGAATCAAAACGAATGTTACAGCTAGTTGCGTTTCCAAATGCAATTTCTTATATTGTGCACCAAATTAGAATTAACATTAAAAACCACAACAACTATGAAAGAGATTAATGGAATTATCAGAGAATACGGTGATGTTGTGTGGGTAGGCAGTCTTACGTTAGTTCGCTACGAGCGGAGGGG
>CAZTFX010000098.1:0-6195 GCA_964613095.1 uncultured Muribaculaceae bacterium
TTCTACTTTCATACGCTTATATTTTTAGTGGCAAAGTTAGCCTGTATATAAGCGTCCTTTACTATGCAAAATAATGACAATCAATGCAATGTGATGCTATCGCAGATTATTTGTTACCTCTCGGCTTTCGGTAACAGCCAAGCTAACGATTTGGTAACTGAACACCTGCTCATAACCGATATTTCTTGCGTTGTATGCACTATGCAAGAAAATCAGTTTTTGTTGTTTCTCAACCATTTACGTTTGCCTTATTCAATTCCGAAATCGTTTGCTTTGCTACTTAATATCCACGTGTGTCGTCATTCTTGAAGCAGTAATATACTTTGCAACGTGGTGAAGATTTCAGTATGGTGGTTTGAGCAAATCGATTGCAATCTATTTCTAAATCAAAATCAATCGATTCAATTTCTCCCGATAATAATGTTTCTGTTAAATTCATAATCAAGCAAACATTTTTGCCACTCTATCTACGGCAGCTACAAATTGTTCAACTTCTTCCATTGTGTTGTAAACTCCAAATGAAGCTCTTACAGTTCCATCTATCCCTAATGTGTGCATAAGAGGTTCGGCACAGTGGTGCCCTGTGCGTACGGCAATACCCAATTTATCAAGGATTGTTCCCATGTCGTATGAGTTTATATTGTTTACAAGGAAAGAAATCACAGCACTTTTGTTTTCCGATGTTCCAAAGATTCTCATTCCCGGAATCTTTAAAAGTCCTTCGGTTGCGGCATGAAGTAATTTATCTTCATGTGTAGCAATATTTTCTATACCTATGTTTCGGATATAATCTAGGGCTGTGCCTAGTGCAGCTATACCAACGAAATCCGGTGTTCCTGCTTCAAATTTATATGGAAGTTTTGCAAATGTGGTTTTATCAAAAGAAACAGTACCTATCATTTCTCCTCCCCCTTGATAAGGTTGCATTATTTCAAGTAATTTCTTTTTACCATAAAGTACTCCGACTCCGGTGGGACCATACATTTTATGTGCAGAGAATACATAGAAGTCTGCATTTATGTTTTGTACGTCAACTTTTAAATAAGAAACGGCTTGTGCTCCATCAATAAGTATGGGAACATCATGAGTATGTGCTATTTCTACCATTTCTTTTACCGGATTCACAGTACCCAGTACATTAGATACATGACTGATTGCTACAAATCTGGTGTTTTCGGTGAAAAGATCCTTATAATCTTCTATTTTCACCTCGCCACGTTCATTTATAGGCACTATGCGCAGTCTTATACGCTTGTTTCGTTGAAGCAATTGCCAAGGCACAATATTGGCATGATGTTCCATTGCCGTTATGATTATTTCATCGCCATGCGTAAGATTTTCTCCAAAAGAAGACGCTACCAAATTGATTGCTTCTGTGGTTCCGCGAGTGAAGATTATTTCCTCGGTACTTGCTGCATTTATGTATTGACGAACTTTCTCACGTGTATCCTCTTGACGGTCGGTGGCAAGTTGAGATAATGTGTGTACACCACGATGAACGTTTGCTTTAAGATTGCGATACATATAATCGATTGTATCAACTACCGCATTGGGCGTTTGTGATGTTGCTGCATTATCAAGGTAAATAAGAGGATGTCCTTCAATCTTAGTTTCAAGAATCGGGAAATCTTTACGTATGTCGATTATGTCTTGGTCGGTTAACATATAAATATTTAGCGTATTATTGCTCTAGATTGTTGATTATATCATGACAGTCACTTCCACATTGTTGGCAAAGTGCTAATTTCCCATAAAGTCGTTTGTCTACGAGGTGACGAAGTCGATCTTTTAGTGATTCCATGCGTACGGTAGATATAACATCTGCCATAAATGCTTGCATTAACAGCATGCGTGCTTCTTCCTTAGATATACCGCGTGCTTGCATGTAGAAAATCGCTTCTTGATCCAATTGACCTATAGTTGAACCATGACTGCACTTTACATCATCGGTGTAAATTTCAAGTTGAGGTTTTGAATACATTTTTGCATTTTGAGACGTGCAAATGTTGCGATTGCCCTGATATGCCTCGATTTTAGGAGAATCGGGAGCTACATGTATTTTCCCACTGAATGCTCCGCGAGATTTGTCTTCAAGAATATATTTGAATAGTTCGTTGCTAGTGCAATGTCCCACTTTATGGCTGATGTCAGTGTGATTGTCGATATGTTGCTCGTTTCCTGCTATTGCCATACCATAAAGGTGGGTTTCGCAATGTTCTCCTACAACATCAATTGAATAATCATTACGGGAATAGCCGTTTACAAGCGTAATACCGTTTACAAGCACATTGGAACCTTCTTCTTGATGCACCCACAAGGAGGATACTCTATGAGTGCGTTCACTGGATTCTTCCAAATCATATAAATCGAAAGACGATTTTTTCCCTGCAAATATCTCAATTACTTGAGAATTCAAAAAATCCAATTCATGGTTTTGTGTATGATCACATACCAGCATTTTAGCATGTGCATTTTCTTCTAGGATAACAAGAATACGGCGATTCACCATTACAGGAATCGTTGCATTCAGTATGTTTACTAGCTGAAGGGGTTTTTCCAATGTTGTATTCTTGGGTACGTAAACAAGCAATCCATCTTGAGCAAGCAAAGTGTTTAAGGCTACAGTCGCATTGTCAAGAGGGGCAAGTGTTCCATAATACTTGGTTATAAGAGTATTATAATTACTTGCAAATTGCTTTATAGAACCTACTAAAACACCTTTGGGAAGCGAAATAGATGCGGTTCGGCTGCTATAATAAATGTCGTTGAATGAAAAATATAGCCATGTACTCATATTGGGTACATCACAACGGAATGCGCTAGCGGTATCGGCTCCGAAGTCATAACGATTAATGTTTACTCCATAATCGGGTGCATATTCTGCTTCAAGGTCGGTGATTTCATAATTTTCATCACCTTTTATGGGTAGGCTCTTCCCGGAAAGAGCTTTAAGAGCCTTGTCGCGTAAAGCATTCATCGCAGCTATCGAATGAGTCTCGATAGTTTCACGATTTTCATTGAAAAGGTCGATATATTGTTTTAATGAAGACATACGCAACTGTTTTTAGTCAAGTTTCTTGTCACATTCTTCTTTAATCCAATCATAGCCCTTTTCTTCTAGCTCAAGAGCTAGTTCAGGACCTCCTGTTTTGACAATACGTCCTTTATAGAGAACATGAACAAAATCAGGCTTGATATAGTCCAATAATCGTTGATAATGCGTGATTACGATTGTTGCATTATTCTCGGTTTTTAACTTGTTTACACCGCCTGCCACAATGCGTAATGCGTCTATATCGAGTCCGCTATCGGTCTCGTCAAGAATTGACAATTTAGGCTCAAGCATAGCCATTTGAAATATCTCGTTACGTTTCTTTTCACCACCGGAGAAACCTTCATTTACTGAACGAGAAGCCAACTTGTTGTCTAGTTCAACGATAGCACGTTTTTCTCTCATGAGTTTCAAGAAATCACTTGCAGAGATTGGTTCCTGATTAAAATATTTACGCTTTTCGTTGACTGCGGCGCGCATGAAATTAACCATTGATACACCCGGAATTTCAACAGGGTATTGAAAACTCAAAAATAATCCTTCGTGGGAACGGTCTTCGGGAGATAGAGACAATAGGTCTTTACCGCCAAAGTCGGCAAAACCGCCGGTGACAGTGTAAGCAGGGTTACCTGTTAATACTGCTGATAAAGTACTTTTACCGGAACCATTAGGACCCATGATGGCATGAATTTCGCCCGGGCGAATTTCTAAATTTACGCCTTTTAAGATTTCTTTACCTTCAATACTTGCATGAAGGTCTTTTATTGTAAGTAGGTTTGGCTTATTTTCCATTTTCCTTTAGTTTTCTTGTAATCAATAATAATTATCCTACACTGCCCTCTAAAGAAACCGAAAGCAATTTTTGAGCTTCAACGGCAAATTCCATAGGTAGCTTTGCCATGACTTCTTTGGCATATCCGTTTACTATCAGACCGATTGCGTCTTCTGTGGATATACCGCGCTGGTTGCAGTAAAATATTTGTTCTTCGTTGATTTTGGATGTTGTTGCTTCATGTTCCACAATCGATGAATCGTTTTGTACATCAATATATGGGAATGTGTGAGCACCGCTTGTGTCGGTGAGCAACAAACTGTCACATTGGGTATAGTTTCTGCTGTTTGTAGCTTTAGGGAGTACTTTTACGAGTCCTCGGTAGCTGTTTTGGCTGTAACCAGCCGAAATACCTTTTGATACAATTGTGCTTCGGGTATTTTTACCTATATGTATCATTTTTGTGCCGGTGTCGGCTTGTTGTCTGTTATTTGTGAGTGCTACCGAATAGAATTCGCCAACCGCATTGTCACCTTGTAATACACAACTGGGGTATTTCCATGTTATAGCCGAACCGGTTTCTACTTGAGTCCATGAAAGTTTGGAAAAATCCCCACGGCACAATCCTCGTTTAGTCACAAAGTTGTAGATTCCGCCTTTACCGTCTTTATCTCCCGGATACCAGTTTTGTACGGTTGAGTATTTAACTTCGGCACGATCTTCCACAATGATTTCCACTATTGCAGCATGCAATTGATTTTCATCACGCATGGGGGCTGTACAACCTTCAAGATAACTCACATAAGCATCATCATCGGCTACTATAAGTGTACGTTCAAATTGTCCTGTATCTTTTGCGTTGATACGAAAATATGTTGAAAGTTCCATAGGACAACGTACTCCTTTTGGAATATAAACAAATGAACCATCGGAGAAAACAGCACTATTAAGCGCAGCAAAGAAATTGTCACGATAACTTACCACCGAACCGAGATATTTTTTTACCAAATCGGGGTAATCTTTTATCGCTTCTGAAATAGAGCAGAAAATAACACCTAGTTCGGCAAGGCGTTCTTTATAAGTTGTTTTTACACTAACACTATCCATTACCGCGTCAACGGCTATCCCTGAAAGACGCATTTGCTCTTCAAGCGATATACCTAGTTTATCGAAAGTCTTTCTAACTTCAGGATCAACTTCATCAAGACTCTTGGGACCACCCTCTTTCTGCTTGGGAGCAGCAAAATAACTGATATCTTGGTAGTCTATTTGAGGTATATCTAGGTGTGCCCATGTGGGCATTTCAAGGGTAAGCCAGTAACGGTAGGCTTCAAGACGAAAATTCAACATCCATTCCGGTTCGTTCTTAACTTTTGAAATGTAGCGTACCACCTCTTCGTTAAGCCCTTTGGGTATAACGTGCATGTCAATGTCGGTTACGAAGCCATATTTGTAGTCGCTATTGGCAGCGTTTTGGATTATTTCTTCGTTTTCGTTTTTCTTGTTTTTCTCCTTATCTTCGTTTGACTTCATTTTCGGTCTTAGTTTATTTTCGGCTAAAAGGCATAAGATATTTTTATGCAGTAAGTCGAACTTTTAAACTTAAAACAAACCACGTTAATAGTGGTTTTGTATGTTTTTAATTAAAATGCAAAGATACGAAAAAACGCTATAATAACCCACAAAAAGACTCAAGAATAAATGATAGTGTAATTTATATGGTTGTTAGAAAAAAATAAAGCAGTGCTCTTTTTGTGAGTATTTTGAGTAGAAGTGTGATGATGGCGAATAGGGTAAAATGGAAAAAGTCCCGATTTTGTATGCTATTTTGACGGAAAAAGTCCCGATTGCTTGCGTAAATAAACTGAAACACTTACTGTTGCAATTAAATATATAGATTTTAATATGTTGTATCGTAAGTTTTTATGTCAGAAGAAATAGTTTCAATAATAGCGATAATCATAGCCCTAATATTTATCCTATGGCTTTACATATTTCTCCCTGTAAAAATGGTGAGAAAACGTGGTCGAAGTACTATAGGTTGGGTTTTGCTTTTTTTGATTATATCGCCATTATGGGGAATAATTCTCCTACTTGTGTTAGGCGATAGTAAACAGAAAATCCGAGAAGACTTAATCGAAGAATTGCCTCGAAGTTAACAAGCTTATTTACTTATGAATCTTTGGATTGTTTTATTAGTATGTATTATTGCTATTGAGACAAGTCGTTAGATGATACAGTCTATATCATTCCGGAGATAACATTATAAACTTAGTAGTTTTCTTTACAAGAGCATTTAGGAATGTCCCTTTTCAAAATTTGAGTAATATAAAACTCTGCAAATCTCTGCTTGATTTCATCCCTTACTCTG
>CAZTFX010000099.1:0-5983 GCA_964613095.1 uncultured Muribaculaceae bacterium
TTCAGACTTACAAAGATATATGCTTAGACACATACTTTTGCTACTGAGCCGTAATAATTTCTTATATATCTCCATTACTACAAAAAAGGGTATAACAACCAAAAAAGAGGAATCCTGTACAGAATCCCTCTTTCTTATAATCATTTTTAGTTTGATTATTCTGCTGATGGAGCTTCAACTGCAGGTGCAGCTTCTTCTGCCTTTTTAGCTTTGCTACGACGTGTACGAGTTGCCTTCTTAGCGTCTTTAGCTGTTTTAAGCATGTTTTCGTTGTAGTCAACTAATTCAATAAAACAAGTCTTTGCGTTGTCACCAAGACGGTTACCAAGTTTCAAGATACGAGTGTATCCACCCGGACGATCTGCAATTTTTTGTGAAATGTTTTGGAATAGTTCAGTTACAGCTTCTTTGTTTTGCAAGTAACGGAAAACTACACGACGGTTGGCTGTATCATCAGTCTTAGCACGATTGATAAGAGGTTCAGCGTAAATACGCAAAGCCTTTGCTTTAGCCAAAGTTGTAACAATTCTCTTGTGCATGATAAGAGAGATAGTCATATTAGCCAAAAGCGCATCGCGGTGAGATTTAGTACGGCCTAAGTGATTGAATTTCTTATTATGTCTCATCGTTATTACTCTTTATCTAATTTATACTTTGAAATGTCCATCCCGAATGATAGGTTCAGGTTAGCAAGTAACTCGTCTAGCTCAGTCAATGACTTCTTACCGAAGTTGCGGAACTTCAACAAGTCAGTTTTGTTAAATACTACCAATTCGCCCAAAGTTTCAACTTCAGCCGACTTCAAGCAGTTTAGAGCACGTACCGAAAGGTCCATATCCACTAGCTTGGTCTTCAAAAGTTGACGCATATGCAATACTTCTTCATCAAATTCTTCATTTTCTTCACTTTCGGTTGTTTCCAAAGCGATTTTTTCGTCAGAGAACAACATGAAGTGATGGATTAGTATCTTAGCGGCTTCTTTCAAGGCGTCCTTTGGAAGAATTGAGCCATCGGTAGTGATTTCAAGTATAAGTTTCTCGTAGTCAGTCTTCTGCTCTACGCGATAGTTCTCAATAGCATATTTTACGTTAACAATCGGAGTATAAATCGAATCAATCGCAATCACATCTATTGCGTCGCTAGGATTTTGATTTTCTTCAGCAGGAACATATCCACGTCCCTTATTGATTGTCAACTCAAGATTGAAACCAGCGCTAGGATCCAAATGACATATGACCAAGTCAGGGTTCAATACTTCAAATCCTGTCAATACCTTGTTAATGTCACCGGCTCTGAACACATCCTGACCCGAAACTTTCACTGTAGCTTTTTCGGTCTCAGCGTCATCTACTACTTTTTTCAAGCGCACTTTCTTCAAGTTCAAGATGATGTTGGTTACATCTTCTTTTACGCCCGGTATTGTAGCAAACTCATGCTTTACGCCATCTATACGGATTGAACATATTGCAAAACCTTCAAGAGAAGAAAGCAATATGCGACGTAAGGCATTACCTATTGTGACACCGTAACCCGGCTCCAATGGTCGGAACTCGAATTTTCCAAAGAAATTATCCGCTTCCAACATTAATACCTTATCGGGTTTCTGAAATGCTAATATAGCCATGGATCTTAATTAATTTTATTGTTTAGAATACAATTCGACGATCAACTGTTCCTTGATATTTTCAGGAATATCTTCTCTTTGAGGAAGGTGTAACATTTTACCACCCTTTACACTTTCATCCCACTCAATCCAAGGATATTTACTGTGGTTGAAACCTGCAAGCGAATCTTCGATTACTTCCAAAGATTTAGATTTCTCACGCACTGCGATAACTTCACCCGGCTTAACTGAATAAGAAGGAATGTTTACAACACTGCCATTTACTGTAATGTGACGGTGTAGAACCAACTGACGTGCAGCCGCACGTGTACGTGCAATACCTAAACGGTAAACCACATTATCCAAACGGCATTCTAGCAATTGAAGTAACAATTCACCAGTTACACCTTCTTTACGAGCAGCCTTGTTGAATAGATTACGGAATTGCTTTTCAAGTACACCGTAAGTGTATTTAGCTTTTTGCTTTTCCTTCAACTGTGTACCATATTCAGAAAGCTTTCTTCTTTTGTTATTACCGTGCTGTCCCGGTGGGTAGTTTCTTTTAGCAAGAACTTTATCTTCACCGAAAATTGGCTCGCCAAATTTACGAGCGATTTTTGATTTAGGTCCGATATATCTAGCCATTTTTTTCTTTTAATAATTAAAGTTGATGAATCTTCGGAGTGCAGCCGCGATTGCAGAGAGGTTAGTAATATGCAATCCATTCACTACTCAGATTCGTAATAATTAATTTAAGAGTTTCTCACTATTTAAATTAAACTCTTCTTCTCTTAGGAGGACGACATCCATTATGTGGTAGTGGAGTTACATCGACAATTTCTACTACTTCGATGCCTGCACCGTGAATAGCACGGATTGCAGATTCACGTCCATTACCTGGTCCCTTAACATAAGCCTTAACTTTTCTCAAGCCAAGATCAAATGCCACCTTTGCACAATCTTCTGCTGCCATTTGAGCTGCATAAGGAGTATTCTTCTTTGAACCTCTAAAGCCCATTTTACCAGCACTTGACCATGAGATAACTTGACCCTCACCGTTAGCAAGGCACACAATAATGTTGTTGAAAGAAGAATGTACATGTAGCTGACCTATTCCGTCAACTTTTACATTGCGCTTCTTTGCTGCGACTGTCTTTTTTGCCATACTTAATTATTATTTAGTAGCTTTCTTTTTGTTAGCAACTGTTTTCTTACGTCCCTTACGAGTACGAGCATTATTCTTTGTGCTCTGACCTCTTACAGGAAGACCAATACGGTGACGAATACCACGATAGCAACCAATATCCATCAAACGCTTGATGTTCATTTGGATTTCGCTACGTAAATCACCTTCTACTTTGTAATTTTCACCGATAACCTCACGCACTTTAGCGGCTTGCGCATCGGTCCAGTCCATTACTTTAATGTTCACGTCAATTCCAGCTTTTTCTAGAATTGTCTTAGCAGCGCTACGGCCTATACCGTAGATGTAAGTCAAGGCTATCTCACCTCTCTTGTTTTGGGGTAGGTCTACACCAACTATTCTTACAGCCATATTGTTATTAAATATTTATTTCGCAAAAATAATAACTATTATCCTTGACGTTGTTTATACTTAGGATTCTTTTTGTTAATCACATACAAGCGACCTTTGCGTCTTACTATTTTGCACTCCGGGGTACGCTTTTTAATTGATGCTCTTACTTTCATATTCTTAATTTTTTATTTGTATCTAAAAGCAATTCTTCCTTTGGTTAAATCGTAAGGAGACATTTCTACTTTCACTTTGTCACCCGGTAGAATCTTGATATAATGCATTCTCATCTTTCCTGAGATGTGCGCGGTAATTTCATGACCGTTTTCAAGTTCTACTCTAAACATCGCGTTAGACAATGCTTCCACGATTACTCCATCTTGTTCAATAGCGGTTTGTTTTGCCATATTATCTATTATATTGATTTATCTCCAAGTACTTCTTCTATATATTCAAAAGATGAAAGTATATCAGCCTTACCATTGTGTATTGCCACTGCATGCTCAAAGTGCGCTGAGGGTTTGCGATCACGTGTGCGACATGTCCATCCATCACGTTCAAAAACCACATTCTTACTTCCCATGTTTATCATTGGTTCTATACATATTGTCATTCCGTTCTTTATAAGAGAACCAGTTCCTCGTCTACCAAAATTTGGTACTTCAGGATCTTCGTGACACTTTTTACCAATCCCATGACCTGTAAGATCTCTCACAACTGAGTATCCACGTTTTTCACAATACTCTTGTATTGCATTACCGATATCTCCTATTCTGTTACCTTCTACAGCTTTCTCTATTCCTACATAAAGAGATTCCTTTGTAGTTTTTAGCAAAGCTTTAACTTCTGGAGTGACCTCACCCACACAAAAAGTATAGGCTGAGTCACCATTGAAGCCATCTTTTACTGCGCCACAATCAACCGAAACAATATCGCCCTCTTGTAACGCATAATTTGAAGGTATTCCATGCACTACGTTCTCGTTTACCGAAATACATAATGTATTAGGGAATCCATATAGTCCTAAGAAGCCGGGAACAGCACCTTGTGAACGAATAAACTCTTCAGCAATTTGGTCTAATTTCAGAGTCGTCACACCGGGTTTAACCCATTTAGCCACTTCTCCCAGTGTTCTAGCCACCACAAGATTGGCTTCACGCAACAACTCTATTTGTTCCTCTGTCTTAAGATAAATCATCTTTCAACAATATTAATAACCGCTTCCAGTTGTACGTCCCTTTAGTTTACCACTCTTCATCAATCCATCATAATGGTGCATCATCAAGTGGCTCTCGATTTGTTGTAGTGTATCAAGCACTACACCCACCATGATTAGAAGTGATGTACCTCCAAAGAATTGAGCAAAGTTTTGGTTTACACCGCACACATTAGCAAAGGCAGGTAGGATTGCTACTACTCCTAGGAACAAAGCACCCGGCAATGTAATGCGAGACATAATTGAATCAAGATATTCCTCAGTTTTCTTTCCCGGCTTAACACCAGGAATAAAACCGTTGTTACGTTTCATATCTTCAGCCATTTGTGCAGGGCGCACTGTAATAGCTGTATAGAAATATGTAAACGCTACAATCATCACAAAATAAATAGCGTTGTACCAGAATCCGTGCATATCGGTTAAAGCTCTTGTAACAGAACCTTGATTAGAACCGAAACCTGCAAGTGCAACCGGTATGAACATAATTGCTTGCGCAAAGATGATAGGCATTACATTGGCAGCATTCACCTTCAATGGAATATATTGACGAGCTCCGCCATATTGCTTGTTACCAATGATACGTTTTGCATATTGTACAGGTACTTTACGAGTTCCTTGAACCAATAAGATTGCACCTGCAATCACAGCAAATAGCATTACGATTTCAACCAAGAACATTACAAGACCACCTTGAGCTGTTGTTAAACGGCTGGTAAATTCTTGTACAATAGCTCCCGGGAAACGAGCAATAATACCTACCAAGATTATCAATGAAATACCATTTCCTAGACCTTTATCTGTAATCTTTTCTCCAAGCCACATGATAAACATACTACCAGCAGCAAGAATAAGAGTAAGATATGCAGTTGTCCAAAAGCCGAAATGAGCAGCACCTCCTGCGGCATTAACTTGAACTTGTAAGTTAACAAGATAAGCAGGACCTTGCAAAAGCAATATCAAAACAGTTAAATAGCGTGTGTATTGGTTAATCTTCATACGTCCGCTTTCACCTTCACGTTGCATTTTTTGGAATTGTGGCAACACCATTCCCAACAACTGAATTACGATTGACGCGGTAATGTATGGCATAATACCCAACGCAAAGATAGACGCTTGTGAGAACGCACCTCCTGAGAACATATCAAGAAGTTGCATCAAACCGCCACTAGCGAAATTTCTCAAAGCATCAATCTCACTTGGACTGATTCCCGGAAGAACCACATAACAACCAATTCGGTAAACTATTACCAAAAGTATTGTTATTGTGATTCGTTTCCGCAAATCCTCAATCTTCCAAATGTTTTTTATCGTTTCGATTAGTTTCATCGACATTAAATTTTTTGGATAGTACCTCCAGCCGCTGTTATAGCTTCTTCAGCTTTCTTTGAGAAAGCATTAGCTTCAATAGTAAGTTTCGCTGTCAAAGTTCCATTTCCTAGAACTTTAACCAATTTCTTCTTACCAACTAGACCAGCAGCAACCATATCAGCCACAGTGATTGTCTCTACATTGTTAGCTTCAGCATATTTTTGTAGATCAACCAAGTTTATAGCCTTGTATTCCACACGATTGTTGTTCTTGAAACCAAACTTAGGAACACGGCGTTGAAGTGGCATTTGACCTCCTTCAA
>CAZTFX010000100.1:0-5924 GCA_964613095.1 uncultured Muribaculaceae bacterium
TAAACAATGGCGAGTTTATTGAGGAGCAAATCTTCAACTGGACTTACAGCGATGAACAACGAGCAAAGTCCGAATGGAAAGGAAGTAACAATCCATATCAAGCCTTGCCACGAATGGTTATGCTTACCTATCGAATGCCCGATGAGATACAGGAGGTTGCTAAGCAGGGCGAGTTTGATGAGTTTGACCTTAATCTGTTCTTTGCAGCAGATGGCAGAGGCGAATTTGCCCGATTCAAATATGAGAATGAGGTACAAAAGTGGCTCGACTTGATTCGTGGCGGTTATCTTCCTACAAGTGTCGATGACCTCAAATTAGGACAAGACAAGCGACCGCCAATGCCATTCAGCGATACACGACTGCTCAATGTCTTATCACATACATTATGGTTCTTGCCTAATGTGGCTTCGTGCTTTGCAATGGCTAATCTGCTTGCTCAACGACAGAACAAATTCTACCACGACTATAAAGTTGTTGTTTGTGCCGGAACAGCAGCGGGCATTGGTCTTGATGCCTTACACCCAGTACAAGCCAATATGGGAGACCCATTGGAAACAAAGACTATTACGCTTACTTGCGGTAAACTTACAACTGGTGTAACCGTAAAGCCTTGGACTGGTATATTCATGCTCCGAAACTTGAAAAGCCCCGAAACTTACTTCCAAGCAGCATTTCGCGTACAGAGTCCTTGGGAAGTAAAGAACGAAGAGGGAAGCAAGACCATCATGAAGAATGAGTGCTATGTATTTGACTTTGCACTTGACAGAGCCTTGCGACAAATATCCGACTACAGTTGTCGCTTGGACATAAACGAGAGCAACCCCGAAGCCAAAGTTGGTGAGTTTATCAAGTTCTTGCCTGTATTGGCATACGATGGTAGCAGCATGAAAGAGGTAGATGCTCAAGACATTCTTGATATTGCCTTGGCAGGTACATCAGCAACACTACTCGCCAAGCGTTGGGAATCAGCATTGCTTGTGAATGTGGATAACGATACGCTGAAACGCCTGTTGGCAAGTCCAGAGGCGATGAAAGCATTGATGAATATCGAGGGTTTCCGCAACCTTAACAGCGACCTTACTACCATTATCAATAAATCAGAGGCTGTCAAGAAAGCGAAGAAGGAGAACCCCGATCCGACACCAAAGGAGAAGAAAGAAATCTCTGCCGAGGAGAAGGAGATGAAGAGCAAACGCAAACAGATTCAGGAGAAACTGATTAAGTTTGCTACCCGAATCCCTGTATTTATGTACCTGACCGACTATCGTGAGCGATGCCTTAAAGACGTTATCACGCAGTTAGAGCCGGGTTTGTTTAAGAAGGTTACAGGCTTGAGTGTCGAGGACTTTAATATGCTCTGCTCGCTCGGGGTTTTCAATGCGCCACTGATGAATGATGCTATCTTCAAGTTCAAACGTTACGAGGATGCCAGCCTTACTTACACCGGTATTGACAAACATTCCAACGATGAGGTTGGTGGTTGGGATACCACAATCCGCAAAACTCAGTATGAAAAACTGTTCTATAACCAACAATCCTCAATGAATGAAATTGATTATAGTTCGTATTCGAGAGGTTTTGATCCTATCGAGACTACTTATATAGCGCCTAAACCTGTGGATAGTAAGCTCGCAGAAAGTGTGTCGCAAGTGAAGCCTATTGTTCAATCTCAACCTATGAAACCTACTACAGCTGGCATACCCTCACAAGAATCACAAACAAAGCATGACCTTGAAGCCAAATTGGAATCAATTGCTATTGACAGTATTGTCATACACAAGAAATTCGGCAAAGGAATAGTTATAAAAATCAACAAGAACGAAAAGTTTATTCATATCAAATTCACCCTTGGCGAAAAGAAATTTATATTCCCCGATGCGTTCCTAATGGGATTCTTAGCTGTAGATAAAAATCTATAATGAAAGCATCTCCAGAACAGTAAAGTCGGCAAAACTATTAATGATTTTGTCGGCTTTTAGTTTTTCTATTTTTTCTTTAGCCACAGTAGTAGTAAGAGCAACAACTTTACAGCCGGCATTTATTCCGGCTTGTATTCCTTGCAATGAATCTTCAAATACATAGCAATTTTCAGGCTTTACTCCCAATAAATCTGCTCCTAACAGATAGCCTTCCGGATTTGGTTTACAATTTTTTACCATATCACCGGTTATCAGTCCGTCAAATTGTTCACGAAAACCGGGCAATTGTTCAAATGCATTGTTCATCTTTAACATACTGCTGCTTGTAACAATACATGTCGGGATGGCATGTTTTTTTAATTCAGCAACAAAAGTCATGGCACTATCAAAAAGACGGTATTTCATTTCTTTCTCAAATTCATCAAGTATTCCGATAATTATTTTTTGTAAATCTTTATCGGGGTAATAAGTATCAAGAATTGTAGTAAGATTTGAGCCTTTTATAATGTGAGCAAATCCCGGAACACCGGTTGGATATTTATCATCAATCGCCTGCCAAAAATCAGTATATATGCCTTCTGTATCCAATAGAACACCGTCAAGATCGAATAAAACGCCTATTTCTTTTGCCATAATCTTTATAAATGATAATATTTTGCAAAAGTAGGCATTTTCAACGAAAAGATTCACTAATTTTGCAAATACATTAAAAACTAAAAATATTGATATATTATGAAAATAAACAAAACGATAATAATCCTCGCTACTTTTATATTACTTTTTACATTCAACAGTAATGCTTTTGAATTGTATGAAGCTGTACTACAAGGACGCCCTAACGGAATTGGTCAAATGGTTTCATCTATAGACGGAAAATATTATTACCGTTTTAACGAAGCAAAATCAGCAATTGAAAAAGTAAGTTATGCAACCGGTGATGTAAATGGTACTATATTCAATTCCGAAACTGCTCGATATTGTGATATTAAAGAATGGGACGGTTTTGAAATGAGTGAAGATGAAAGTAAAATCTTACTTTACACCAATACACAATCAATCTATCGTTATTCATTCAAGGCAGATTACTATATTTATGAAGTTCGTCACAATAAATTGATGAAAATTTCTAAAGAAGGTGGAGAAGAAATTGCAACAATGTCACCCGATGCACGTCAAGTAGCTTATGTAAAAGATAACAATGTATATATTTTCAAAGTTGATTACGGCTCTACTGTAGCTGTTACTAAAAACGGAGAGAAAAATAAAATCATCAATGCTGTTCCTGATTGGGTGTATCAGGAAGAATTCGGTTTACTTAATTCTTTTGCTTGGTCTCCTGATAACCTTACATTATCATTTATCCAATGGAATGAAAGTGATGTTCCTATGTACAAAATGAGTATGTATCAAGGGGCTTGTAACCCAATAACAGCTAATGCTCTTTATCCAAGCGTATTTGAATATAAATATCCGGTAGCAGGAGAGAAAAACTCTACTGTTAAAGTTTTAAGCTATGATGTTGAAACCCGTAAACTGCAGGATATGAAAATAACCTTAGATGAAGATGGTTATATTCCTAACATAAAATATGCAAAAACAAGTGACAGATTAATGGTTACAACTATTAATCGTACCCAAAATGACCTAAAAATTTATGCTGTGAATCCACGTTCTACGTTATCAAAACTTATTTATTCGGAAACATCTGACAGCTGGATCGACATAAATTTATCAAACATGGCTGTATGGGGAGAAAATTCGTTTACAATTCTTAGTGATAAAAGCGGATTCACTCACCTCTACCAGTATTCTAATAGTGGAGCATTAATAAAACAACTAACGACTGGTGAATGGAATGTTACCGATTATTATGGTTTCGACCCTGTAACGAAAATTCATTATATTCAGACAACACAACGTGGACCTCTTAATCGTTCAATTTCCAAAATTGATGCAAAAGGAGTTATTTCAGAAATAAATACAACCGACGGAACTTTTTCGGCTTCTTTCAATAGCACTTTTACATATTATGTGCAAAATTTCAGTAATAGCAAAACACCTAACCAATATACATTATGGTTAACCGGTTTAAAAGGAAACAAAAAGGTGCGTGATATTGAAATGAATGGTGAATATGCTGAAAAATTTGGTAATAACGTACCTAAAAAAGAATTCTTCACAATGGAAAGTGATGGATATAATTTAAATGGGTATATAATAAAACCGTCAGATTTCAATCCTAACAAAAAATACCCTGTTATAATGTCTCAATACAGCGGTCCCGGTTCACAACAAGTTCTAAATAAATGGACTATGGATTGGGAAAATTATTTTGCTACGCAAGGATATATTATAGCATGTGTTGATGGTCGTGGAACAGGAGGACGTGGAAAGAAGTTTGAATCTCTTGTTTATATGAATCTGGGTTATTACGAGAGTATAGACCAACTTGCAGCAGCCGATTATATGGCTTCAAAGTCGTACGTTGACGCTTCTAAGATAGGTATTTGGGGTTGGAGTTACGGAGGCTATGAGGTGTTGATGGCAATGTCACAATCTAAAAGTAATTACGCTGCCGGAGTTTCAATTGCCCCGGTAACTGATTGGCGATTCTATGATACTATCTACGCGGAACGTTATATGCGTACACCTCAAGAAAACACTGAAGGTTACAGAAAAAGTGCTCCTATTAATTTAGTTGCACAACAAAAAGGTGAATTACTTATCATGTACGGAACTGCCGATGATAATGTGCATCCTGCAAATACCCTTGAATATGTATCTCAATTGACTTCTCGTGGTAAATTGTGCGATATGATGGTATATACAAATATGAATCATTCTATAAATGGGTGTGATGTACGATTACCTCTATACAAGAAGGTACTTAAATTCTTCAATAATAATTTGAAGTAATTCAATTAATGAAAACGGATATTAAAGATATTTTATTTGTAATAACAGGTCCAACAGCTTCAGGAAAGACAGCTAAAGCCGTTGCACTTGCAAAACATATTGATGGTGAGATAATAAGTGCCGATTCACGACAATTATATCGCCGTATGGATTTAGGTACTGGGAAAGATCTCGATGAATATGATAATATTCCTTATCATCTTATTGACATTTGTGAGCCGGGATATAAATATAATCTTTTTGAATACCTTCGAGATTACCAACAAACTGTCGATGATATAAAAGGCAGAGGTAAATCTGCAATTCTTTGTGGTGGTACAGGTTTGTACGTAGAATCAGTGTTAAAAGGTATTCAATTACCTCCGGTACCGGAAAACAAGTCATTAAGAGAATCTTTAGAAAATAAATCTCTTGATGACTTGACCGAAATTCTCAAACAATACAAAACGTTACACAATACAACTGATATTGATACAGCAAAACGTGCTATCAGGGCTATCGAAATTCAAGAATATTACCATAACAATCCACAACTAGAAGCAAAAACAGAACCGCATCCAATCGAAAACGCTGTGATTATTGGCGTGGATATTGATAGAGAGACAAGAAGAGAGAGAATTTCACATCGATTACGTACTCGGCTTGAGAATGGAATGGTAGAAGAAGTAAAATCTCTATTGGAATATGGTGTTCACCCCGATGACCTTATTTATTATGGTCTTGAATACAAATTTCTCACAAAATATGTGATAGGAGAGTTATCTTACAATGAAATGATTAACCAATTGGAAATTGCCATTCACCAGTTTGCTAAACGTCAAATGACATGGTTTCGCGGAATGGAACGACGTGGTTTCTATATTAATTGGTTACCATACAATTTAAGCAACGAAGAGTTTGTAAAACAATGTCTAAAACTTATTTAAGATTATGCTTATCTTCCAACTCTAAAAGGTGTTTCTTTGCTTCAAGTCCTCCGGCATAACCAGTAAGACTTCCATCAGCACCGATTATGCGATGACATGGAATAAATATTATTACTGTCCGATAAAAAATCAGAATCTCAAAAAATATTGTCGAAGCTATTGT
>CAZTFX010000101.1:0-5884 GCA_964613095.1 uncultured Muribaculaceae bacterium
AAAGGTTTTGGAGCTGTTTACTCTCCAACGGAGGAAGAAACTGCTCCAAACGGTTTACCGCTTGACCTTTTCGTATTCAAAAAGAGGTTGGGCTACCTTTGCATCCGAAAACGGAATAAATGATTGACGTTAAATAAAGGCTCTCATTGAAATGGTCAATTATACTTTCGTAAAAAAGTGCTTTTATAGCTATATAAGGCTATCTTTCATCGCAATTTCATGCTCAAGAAGGTTGCTATATCTTCCGCTTCGGGCATTTGAAGTGTTTGACGGATAGTACTCTTTCGTTGATAAATTGTGCGAACGGATTGCTGTGTTACAACACCAATTTCTTTTGTAGTGAAATTCGCTTTTAAGAGGGTACATAACTGTATCTCTTTCTCATTAAGAACCGCACCATACTTTTTTATTAGTGAAGTATAGAAGCCATCGTAAATATAATCAATAATCTGAAAAAGATCATTCCAATTCAATAAAGTGTCCACATCCACCTCTTTGCTCGCAATTTTTTTCATTTTTTTGAGCAATTCCAAATTGGCAGAAGTTGGATTTGATGTAGCTATTTTTATTACACCTAATTGCTGCAATAGAATCTTCTTGAAGAAGCGGTCATTTTTATTACTATCACCTGATTCCGATGATTCAGACAATAGTTTTCGTAGTGCGTCTATTTCTTCTTCCCTTTCTAAAAACTTGTTTTTTCTATCCCGTAGCCATAATAGCAAACCGGCAATCGTAAGAGTCAAAATAAATGTTATAACTAAGAATAGCATTTGCTCCTTTTGCCTTTGAATGGTTATCTGCATATTTTGTTCTGCAAGATTCCTGTTAGCTTCTCTCTTGGCTTCTGTAATATCTCGGTTCTTGGATGCATTTCCTTGCAATGTATTTCCAAAATGTGCCCACTCCATTACACTGATACGATTGTTTATGGCATAATCAAGGATGCTTTTCAACTGTTGCATATAAGTAGATATTGCCAAATTGCTGTAGAAATATTCATCTGCATTTTCCTCAGCTGAAAGAATGTATTGCTCGGCCTTGTTAAAGCGACCTAATAAGATATTATATCGAGCAAGAGACAAATATGCTTTAGCGACATACCAGTTGTCTTTTCCTATGAAATAATTCAAGACCTTTGTTTGAAGTTCAATAGCTCTTTCTTGCTTACCATACTCACTAAGAGCATCCGCATGATTTGGAAGCGTTTTTTCAAAATACAAAACAGTATCTGCTGGTGTTTTTATATATCGAGGGAGCTCATCATATAAGTGCTCACATTCTTTCTGATTCCCAAGAAAGAAGTTTAGTACTGCCATTTCATGATAATTCCGAAATGTTCGTTCTGCTTCATCTTCCATAATCTTGCATAGATAAGCATACGATGTTTTATAATTATTGTCCTTATAAGCCAAGTCAAACATTGCATATAATGCGTCTTTATTTGTGTTAGCTAATGGTTCCAATAGATTATATGATTTTTCCGTCTCATTATTCCACCAATAATGATATGCTGTAAGAATGGTTGCCTGCAATAATCTTGTGGAATCAACAGGTTCTAATGTTTGGTAATATTTCAAAGCCTCCCTGAGTAAAACATCTTCACTTAGTGATTCTCCTTGATGATGACGCACTTCCGCTACATCCAATATCTGCTCATAGTTGATATCGGTTTGCCGATTTGTGCAACCAGCTAAAATTACAATAAGTATAAATATATATATTCTCATAAAGCCTATTTTTCTGCAAAGTTACGACTATTTTTTCTGTTCTTAATCTGTTTGCACCCCTAATATAACCCATCGGAAGTAGTGATATAAACTTTTTAATTTTAAGATAGCTGATTCTTAGTTGTTTACATCCGCATTTGCACCGTGAAATACTTTCATATATAAACTACCTATAACCCCATTAATATGTAATTTTGTAGCGTAAATAAGCTTGTTGATAATTTTAGTGAACAGTATCGATATTAAATATTAAAATGAAATTCTATGAAGATTTATGTGGCGTTTTTAATGCTGTGTTTTGGAACTTTTGGACAATTATATGCCCAAAGTATTCGGGGAAGAGTTCTTGACAATGAAAACAATCCCATTGTCGGAGTTAATTGTGTTCTTATGGAGCAATCAGACTCAACCTATATAATAGGGACAACAACAAATTTAGATGGATGTTTTGAACTTAAAGTGAATGAAGATAGAGAATATCTACTTCAATTGTCTTTTATTGGGTTTGAAAAGCTCTCCAGAGTTTGCCGACCTGGCAATCTTGGAGATTTAGTCCTTAATGTAAATGCTGAATTATTAGAAGAAATAGTTGTCAAAGGAGATCCAAAACATAAGGATGCAATAACAGAAACATTTTTCCTTACAGATTCTTTGAGAAACAATTCTAATAATTCTCTTCAATTCTTAGATAAACTTCCTGGAATTAGTGTAGATTGGGCATCTGATGCGGTAAAGATTGGTGAATATCGAGATGTGCCAATAATGCTTAATGGAAGAGAAGTAGGAAAAGAGTTGGTACAGAATCTAAATCCCCAACGAATAAAGAAGATTGAATTATTGCGATTTCCTAAAGGGAAATATGGCGATATGCCTATTGTGCTGAACTATATTACATACGACAACTATTTAGGTTATGATTTGGGCGTTCAGTCCAAAGGGCTTGTACCTTTTCGTACTCCCAATTCTCATAGTGAGAATATAGGGGCAAACTTTATTTACACATTGGACAAATGGAATATCTATAGCGATTTCAATGTGGCTAATAAGAAAATGTATAGTGCAACAGCATATAGTTATCTATACAAGAACGAAGTAGCAGAAGCTACCGCAATGGAAGACTATCGTAATCCGAACAACAACAATGCGAACAGAAATTTCAACGCTAGCTTTGGTGTAGATTATAAGATCGCTCCAAAACATACAATCTCTATTCAATCATGGCTTGATGGAGGAATTAACGATGGTTACGAGAGTTATCAGACACTCAAAAATACATTGTTATCAGAAAATCGCAATAATTATCGTAATATCAATTCAACAAGCGGCCTGTTCTATAGAGGTGATATAACTGATAGATTTATTATTACAAGCGACCTCATATATAACTACTATAACGTCAATGAGAATCGAATTTACAAAAATATTGATGAACTTACCGAATTAGATTATTCAGGAAGAAAAGATTATTGGAGGTATAATGCCAACGTCTATAATATTTGGAATAATATCCTTACAAGTAACATAGGATATACTTATACAGACAAATCTTATATAAATAAGGATACTGATACAAAACAAGAGTTATTCCGTTCTTTAGAGAAACGTCATGACGTCTATGCATCATTGATGATTAATCCACATCAAAAGGTTAGTCTTGCTATTGGTAGCAATGTGCTTTTTGTACATAGAGATAATGGAATAGACTCTGATAGTCGCTATTCTTGGATGCCTTCGGCAAAATTACATTGGCAAGCTCTCAAGAAATTGTCAGTTACGGGTAATTACTTCTGTAATATCGAATATCCTAATTTGGATCAGTTATCTACGGTTACCTATAATAAGAATAAGATTCTAATGTATCGAGGTAACCCAGATTTAAAGGAAAGAGTTATGCACTATATGGAATGGCGTATTAATGTTCCAAAAATCATTGAGATTACATATATGCTGAAACATTCCGCTAATGATATAACTCCTTGGTACTTTATGGAGAATGACTATGTTGTTGAGACTTTGGTAGGAAGTAATTATCTACATCAATACATAGGTTTAAGCGGTGACTATAATATTGGTCAGAAGTTCCAAGTGAATTTTACTGCAAATTACCAGTGATATGGAAGGCAAGGCTCTGAAAATATTTGGCATAGAGGTCGCACATGGTATTTGGATGCTATGGCAACATATCAGATGAACTCATATCTATATCTTATGGCTGCATATTTTTTGCGACATGATAAGCACCCATTATTACAAGGAGAAGAATATAATCAAGAAGAGAACTTGATGCTTGGTTTAATGAGTTCTCTTTGCAAAGGCAAATTGTCACTGTCTGTTAACTTTGCAATACCAACAAGTCTTATATCAAAACGTACATATAAAGACATCACTATCCCCAATTTTAAGTTTACATCTTGGGAGGATCAAAGAGTTAATAACACATTGATGCAAATCAGCCTTAGATACAACTTCGGAAAAGGAAGTACATCAAAATCAAATAACCAAAACAGAAGTGAAAGTGAAAAATAAACAAGATGTAATCATCGATATAATATAGCTATATTAAGTTAAGTTATATATTTTTAAATTTGCCCCGTGATAAATAGGTCTATATTATAGGTCATTAAAAGCCAGTATAATATGAAACGATTAATGACTATAGTTTATATTCTGAGTGCATTATGTATCACAACCATAATTTCAAGTTGTGATAAAGATACGCCAGAAGATTGGAGTGAGGTAATAAACCTATATGTGGATGCCGAATTAGGAGAGTATCGTCCTTGGGGACATCCCGAGGATGCAGAACCTTTGGATGGCCTAAAAATTAAAGAACGAAAAGATGCAGATTGGGATATTATACCGATAAATGGCATTGAAGGCTTTACCCATTCATTAGGATGGGAATTTTGCCTTGAAGTTGAAAAGATACATTTGGCTAATCCGCCAGCCGATGCCTCAAATATAAAATACAAACTCATCAAGATTGTCGACGAACAAAAAGTAAGAACCCCAGAGTTCCCCACTTTGGAGGTTAAGGGTGCTCAGGGTGCTCTTGCAAACTCATACACAGCCAATATCTTTGAGCCAGTACATTTCTACTTAGATGGCAATGATTATATGCAGCAAGACCTAAGAGAGTTGTGCGACTCGCTTGTGTTTGATATACCTTGGCTGAAGGGGCGACATCTATGCCGAAAAATATATTTTCACGAAATTGGTAGAACTCAACTTATTAGTGGTTGGGATCATCGTTTTATTCTTCCTGTGGGTGGATTATGTAGAATCAAGGCATACAAAGATGGTGATGTTGTTTATAGCGATGCAATATCTGTATCACTTACAAACGACAAGGATTTCTTGATGTTTAATTGGAATGAGATTACAGAAAATTCAGATAACTCAATTGGGTATGTCAATTTCGTTGATGAGAAGCATGAGTTTGTGAGTACACATTATATCGTAAACGGAATTCCTATTGTGAAAGTGTCGTTGAGCAAATCAACCGATGATACATTGGATTGGCTCTACGAATATCTTCGCAAACTTTACAAGGAACCTTTGTATACTGCCGAGTCTGAAGTACAAGAGCAATACGGCAAGCTATTTACTGATACCGACAAGAGGGAAACTCCACAATATATTTGGAAAACAGACCGCTCATGCATTGCACTTATTCATTGGTATGATTCCGATAAGGATATTACGAAATATTACATCAAGGCTGAACCTGTAAAATAATAAAAGTGACCCGCCAGCAGTTCTTACGGGATGCTGACGGGTTCTGTTATTTAAGGGTTAGTTTAAACTCCTATTTCTTGGGAGTTCTTCTATATCTTTGATTATTGGCTGTAGGATTTTCTGGGTTTGTCATTTCCAAAATACCCATATCCAAAAGCGGCTGTATATGTCTTTGACGATTTTTAGATTGGTTGGTAATGCCCAATCTATCCATTATCTCTTGTGCAGTGCGTGGTATAGAGCAGAAATTTCGTATATCTTCTTGCTGCTTGGTCAATTTAGGATGACTTAGTTCCTTTTTGCCTTTCACTTGGTTACTTTCTTCGTCCGACTTGGTTACTTGGTTACCATTTTCGTTCTGTACTTGGTTACTTTTCTCATCTAATCGAGGAATGATAATAACAAACTCGTTCAGA
>CAZTFX010000102.1:0-5565 GCA_964613095.1 uncultured Muribaculaceae bacterium
GTGAAATATGTTTATATAACACTTTATTCTGAGAATGGTCTACTGCTAAAAGGAATACATTATCAGTTGTTGTTTCAGCATATGCAAATAAAGATGTAGGACAAGGAAACTTATTATGTCCTTCATCCCTTGGAGATACAGTTTTTACTTGAACGGTAATTTTGCCAGTGATTCTATTTGATGAATCAAGTAACTCAATATTACCGTCGATATTAGATTGAGTGGTTCCCAGATCAATATTATTTTTAGTTCGTCCAAGTAAAAGAGTTCGTATAAATAGTACAGAACGTTCTTCTTTTACACCATTTGCATCTATAGAAACTTGGGCTTTGAATGCCATAATCTACGCTATAAATTAAACACTTGATTATTAATGTTAAGTGATACAAAGTTAATTATAATTTTTCTAATCTTTCATTCTTATTGGGAAAATCCATATCTTTGTGTATGTATGACAGATATTCTTGAGTACGAACTTAATATCACATGCAATATGAAAATGTCAATAGTATCTTTATATGATAAACTCTTTAGACTGAGTATTCCTTCTATATCTGTATATAGACATTTGTCGACAATCTTTCAAACCAATAATGACGGGAATATATTACGTGTTCAAAACGCTGATAAAGATTTCAAATTTAGGCTAGATACATTTGATACTAACGGGACAGTCTATTTACAATTAAAGCATTTTTTAACCCATATACCAGATGATAGCATTTTTATAGTTATTTCTGGCTGGGCAGAGGATATTGATGAGCAGTGCCGTTTGCAAAATGAAGTCAATAATCTCAATAGCAAAACAGATGACTTGAATGAGCGAATACTAGAACAATTAGGTACACTGTTAGATTTGTATCATATTAGAGTATATAAAGGTGCTGGGAAATCTCAATATTTTGGAGTGTCAGAAAATAGGACTTGCCGTTTTTGTGGAAAAAGTGAGCCTGATGTAAAATTCAGCAGTAAAGCTCATGCAATAAGTGAATGTCTCGGCAATAAAAGTCTTATTTGCAACGAAGAGTGCGATGATTGCAATGATATATTTAGTAAGACAATTGAGCCTGATATTGCTCATATGTTGTCATTCCTTCTGACTCTACATTCCATTCAAGGTAAAAGAGGGCTTAGGAAAACTACAGGTAAGAACTTCAAGATGTCATTGGATAAATCAACTGCAATAGATAATAATATCGGGACCCTTAAAATACAGTTTAACAGAGATTTTCCTGCCGATTTTAATAATTTCATAAAGAATAAACTACCGATTGATACAAGTAACTTAAAATTTACACCGCAGAATGTATATAAATGTCTATGCAAATATGTGATTAGTATACTTGATAATGGTGTCTTACACTATTTTCAAGACACGATTAAATGGATAAACAATAAAACAAGATATTGCAAACTGCCGATAGTCGCAATTGGCAACTCTGCAATTATACATAGTGAACCCATTTTATTGGTATCTATACGCAAAAAGGATGATTATAATCATCCTTACTGTTTTGCAATACTCAATATTGCAAATATTGCTTTTGCATTTATAGTTCCTTTTTCATCAAAAGATAAGTACCGATTTAAGGCTGATTCTAAATGCTATGAGAGATTTCAAGATATTCTTAGAACCTATTTTAACTCATTGAAATGGTCATTTGCGAAACTTTCTTCATCGAGGAAAACGCAGACCTCAATTGACTTTTCCCTAAATATCCCTCCCGAATGTAAATTAGGAAGAGATTATTTTATAGTCAATAAGAGTAAATAACACGACAATAGCCTGCGGCTTGCAGGCTATTGTCGTGTTTGGGCTTAACTATAAAGTTTGGCAATAAACTTATTCAATTGTTCCTCCATTTTCTCAGTATTCTCAGATTTAGATTTAAGGATAATTATTTGTACTACAATATCTTCTATAATCTTACGCTCTTCTGGAGTTGGGATTACTATTGGTAGTGGTTTGAGCTTTTCCAGTTTCACTTGGGGAAACACACGCCCACCTTCTTTTACATTTTGTTCATATACATCTCTGATATATTTAGAGTTAAGAATCCCACACAGATATTCATATGATATTGTATTTTGATATTCAGGTTTTATCAAGCCAGCTTGAATACTACGCCCAAACCAAACTCCTTTATAATCAATTGTACATATTGGATATGGCGCAGTTTGTCTCCATATTAACTTGGGCGAAATATTAAAATAATCCTCATTAAGAATCACTCGTTCGCCTTCTCGTAATGTGATGTTTGTTCTACAAAATCTTGATGTATGTTCAGAAATAAAGAAACTGTTGATGTCCACACCTTTCCAAAACTCCACATCATTTTTTGACTCTTTTTCACCTTCATACAGTAGTCTTGAACTAAGATCTGACTTACCTTTTTGCGATAAACCAACTTTAACTCGTTGATAATTAATTCCAGCATCCTTAAATTTAAGTATAGAATCCAATTCTACAAGATTCTGAGTCAAATGTTGAATAATTTTAGTAAAAGAATTGTTCCTTGTTGTTGCCCAATAATCCTGTGATAGATGTTCAAATTTAATAGAATTTAGTACCTCCTTAGAATTTTGGACTGATATAATTTGTGTTAAATCTATAAACGACACCTCATTATTTTTATAGTTAGCATTTTTGCAAAGACATATAGCCACAGGAACTACTGCATCCATAAATATATTTTCGCCTAAATCAAGTATCTGTGTTATATTATATTCTAACAGAACTCTTCTTAAATCACCATAACGAGGTTGTCGCAAAAAGGTATTAGGTGTGATATAGCATAAAGAGCCTTCTTTTTTACAAATTGATAATCCAAAGTCATAGAAATACTTGTATATATCCTTATACCCATGTGATGTTTTAGGATACAATCTTTCATATAGAGGTACTAACTCATCTATATTAGCTCCGTACGGTGGATTACCAATTACAATATCAAATCCCTCCTTATCATCACGATTGAACACATCGCTGAACCAAGTGTGCCAGAGGAAGAATTTATTATTCTCGGCAAGGTTAATTTCTTTGAGTTTGGCAAGAATAGACGGATTATATGCCTGTGCCTCTAACTGTTTATTGATTGTATCGGAAATCTCTTGCTGCAATTTTACTTTTCTGTCGTGATCGCTACAAGAATAGTATGAAGATAGCAGGTGCGAAACGGTCTTTTGCAAACGATTCTTCTCATCATCAAAGAGTGAAATTTCGCCCTTGTCCTTCTTGTACTCCTTTTCGTATGTGAGTTTGCTCAAATCCACACCCATAAAACTCTCGATAAGCGAGTTGCCTTGCATAATCTTATAGTCAAGGTTAGGCAATGGCGATGGAGTTTCCTCATCTACCACGATTGATAGCCAAAAACGCAAACGGGCAATATCAACAGCACCCTTTTCTATATCCACACCATAGATGTTGTTTTGGATAATGCTCTTCTTAATCTCGGCTCGGTCGTAATGTTCACCACTCAATACCTCACGACAATACGACAACTCGTTTAGCAATCCCATAGGGAATGCTCCCGAACCGATGGCTGGGTCACAAATCTTAACCTCCTCAAGTGCAGTGAGAAGTTTAGGCTTCTTGTTCTCCGGAATGTCGGCTACACCCTCTTCGGGAGAAAGAACGAACTGGCGGATCTTATCTTTTGCGACACTTGTATTGGTTTCGAGGTAGGCAATAAGTGATTCCTGGCACATATAGCGTACAATCTCTTTGGGAGTGTAGAATGCGCCTTTATCCTTGTTATCTTCCAATAAGTTTTCAAAGATTTTGCCTAACATTTCAGGGTCAACTCCCACCTCGGCATCGTTGGGGTCGTTTTCGTCAATGGTGAAATTATATTCGCTGAAGAATTGGAACAGACGTTTGAAATAATCGGCAGGGAAACGACTTTCGGGTTCGTCTTCTTCATCACGTTCAAATAATCCGCCATTCAGGTATGGGATATCTTTCCACTCTGCAAGCAAAGACTTATCCCAACCGTAATCAGCAAATAGTGCTTCACGCTCGGCAGGTTTAGTGTTCAAGATACCAAAGAATAATGGTTCAAGAACAGAATCAAGATAATCGTTCTTGTATGCCGATTTCTTAAACATATTCTGCATATAGTTGAGGTCTCCACACATCCAACCTTTACGTTGTAAGAAGTGTAGGAATGTGATTCGTCCCATCATCTTCTTCACATAGTCACGAATCTTCTTCTCATTGTGGTCAAAAGCTTGCATTAATGCAGCGTTAGGATCACCAAGTACCTTTTCTTCCCACTTGCTGCCGACCTTAACGAAACGCTTGCCTGTAATATATTGGATAAAGTCGGCATATTGCTCACGGTACTTATCGAAGAATTCATCAGAGAGGGCTTCAACGGAGAAAGCGGTTTTCAAGTTCTCAAAGGATACACCTTTCTTCTTCAAGAAATTAAAACGCTCGATAGGCGTTCTGTATAGCAAATCATCACTACCGAAAACATATGTATATCGCTTTGGCGATGTTGCTTCACCCTTAATGTCACAAATGAATGACAAACGCCAATGGTCACCACTGTCGAACACTACCAATGCTGCATCAAACTCACCCCAAGTAGGGTTGATAAATGACCTTACGAGATTACGAAATCCGACACGCTTGTTGGCGACAGAGCCTTTGACAATGTTATATTGGAACAAACCTATTCGGTAACTATCAGTGGTATCAATATTTCCCAAATAATAACCCTCGTCAGAGGTATTCTCAATGATTCTTTCGGGCTTCTCTTTCAATTCGCTTGCATTGAAGAAATGCTGCAAGAAACTGTACCATTGTGCCAAGTTGAATGATGATTGGAACAGGTTTCTCAAACTATCGGGTGTATATACGGTTGCCATAGTAATATTGGGTTATAGTGAGTGATTTATTTGAAACTCTCTGAAATAATGATTTGTGGATTGGAAATATCTTGAGCATCGTGGCGTTGCACCTTGTTCATCGTCTGATATTCGCCCAATAATTCCGAGATTTTGTTTTGCAGGCTATATTCATCCTGCTTCATCTTTGCACGGTCATTCTTATACTCTCGTGACAAGGCTTTCAAGTAACGAGGTAGCTGGGCATAGATACCCTCACTGATATATCCCATCAAGACATCGCATTGCGATTTCAATTCGCCATCTGTTGTTATCTGCTTGATGGTACGCAGGAACTTGTTGGCTTCAAGCGAAGTCTTGTCAAGGTCGGTGCGATTGATAGATGATGTATCGGCAGCCTCTACATACTCAGTGGTATATTGAGTCAATGCACTATTTATGTGCTTGTAGTGTTGTTCCTCATTTGCAAATGGTACAGGCTGTTCTTCTGGCTTGGCTTTGAGGTATTTTACTGCTTCGAGGAAGTCTATGACCTCTACACCTGTTGGAGTAGCCAAATAGAACTCGGTTTTAACATTAGAAGAAACAAAGATTACGGATTTACCGCTATGCTTGCCTGTATCACGCATTACCCGGCTCTTCATTGGCAGTGCCTTGATTTTGTGATAAAGTTTGCGGTCGCTATTGTAGAGTTCACGCACCTCACGC
>CAZTFX010000103.1:0-5298 GCA_964613095.1 uncultured Muribaculaceae bacterium
CACAATGAATAACCTTGGCGGAAATAAACCTCCAAAGTATCCGATTTCTCTTGAGCTGCCATAGACATTCCAAAGAGAACCGTTAAGATTATTGCTATACACACACGTTTCATCAAAAGAAACTATTTAATTTCCTTGTATTTTTGTTTTACGTAAAACTACTTCACTACCAACATTTTAGTGGCAGCAACTACAATTTCGCACTCGCAAAAGTACGAAAAAATGCTAATTTTACCCCCCCCCGCAGTTAATTTATGTTAACTGCGGGAAGATTGTCTAATTTCGCAAGGAAACAATTGTGAAGGACATTTCACAATTGTTCTATTCCTTGCTACGTAACCTTACAAAAAAATATTAGGAATTTATCATACTATGTACTTTTCCTAAAAATAAAAAAGCCACATTACAGCGGCTTTTTATTCAAATTGTGCGATGAACCTCTATTCCATCAACATATATCGCACTGAACGGGCGTGCCGGGCATACATATTCACATGCACCACAACCTATACACCTCTCGGTATTTACCACCGGGAATTTGGGTGAATCTACCCTATCCGGATCAATGGGAGCCATCTGTATTGCTCCATTAGGACAATGCCGTGCACAATTTCCACATTCTACATTATCACGCAAAATAATACAATTTTCTTTTACCCAACGCGCCGTACCTATCTTACGCATCATTTTTTCTTCTTTTGGTAAAGGGCGTATTGCATTAGTAGGACACACTTCGGCACATCGTGTACATTCAGGACGACAGAAACCTGATTCATAACTCATTTCAGGTTGCATAAATCGTTCCAACGATTGCGACGGGCGTAACACTCCATTAGGGCAAGCACTTACACACAACTGACACGCCGTACAATGATTGGTAAAATCATTCAACGATACAGCACCTCCCGGAACTATCGGAATCATGCGATTAGGAATTTTCTTGTCTTGTATCTCGGCTAGTCCCCCATCGGTTGTTTTTTCTTCGGCTTTCACAACTGCAGTAGCAACGGCAAGTCCGGTAATAGTCATAAATTGTCGGCGAGAATCATCTGTAACTACTTTTTTTCTTGCAAGATGACGATATTTGATTGCATTCTTACTGCAACTTTCCAAACAATTCATACAGGTAACGCAACGGCTATAATCAATGGTGTGATTTTTTACATCAATACAAGAAGACTTACATGTACGACCACACATTCCACAATTCACACAAGCCGAGATATCTATAACAGGTTTCAAATAAGAATATTTTGCTAACAGTCCTAAAACTGTTCCCACCGGACACACTGTATTGCAATATATGCGTCCACTTCGCCAAGCCAATACAAATATTAAAACAAGTGTTATTGCAGCTACAATTAATGTTGTAATGCTCTTAATATGTACATCTACTGTATAAAAAGCATAACTATCGGTTCTTTCGGCTAAATAAGCCAAACAATTATTTGCTAATCCATAAATGGGAGCAAAAATACTTGAAGCTATGCGACCATATGTACTATAAGGAGCCAATAATGCACCAACGGCTCCTGCACCTAATGCCATAACAATAACAAACAACCCTAAAAAGAACAATCGTAACCACTTCTTCTCTTTAGAATAAGTAAATCTAAACTTTTTTCCTTTCCTCTTGCTTGATACCCAGGAAATAATATCTTGAAACACCCCCATCGGACATATCACAGAACAATAGACTCTGCCAAGCAGCAAGGTAAGGAATACCAGTCCAATCACTATACCGAAATTCATTGCAAGAATTGCCGGTATAAGTTGTATTGAAGCCATCCATGCAAAATAATTATGAATAACACCTGTAAAATCAAGGAATAGCAATGTTATCATTACAAAAAACAACAAAGCCATAATTCTTCTTATTTTTCTTAACATAATGCTCCTCCTTTATATATTATTTTCGTTTCTTCTTAAATATTCAACATATTCATCAATCATTCGCATTTTATCTGCAATAGGAATCTGTTGCGGGCAATGTTCTTCACATTTTCGACAACCCACACAATGGTCAGCTTGCCTTAATCGCGGAACACTTCTATCGTAACCTATCAAGAAAATCTTTCTTGCTTTTGCATAATTTTCATCTTGCATATTATCGGTAAAGCTACCCTCATTGATACACTTATTATAATGTGCAAAAATTCCAGGGATATTCAATCCATAAGGACAAGGCATGCAATATTGACAAGCAGTGCAACCTATAAGCGGATATTTTAATATCATATTGGCAACGCGTTCCATCATCTCGTTTTCTTCATTGGTTAATGGAAGCAAAGGAGAATATGTGCGAATGTTTTCCTGCAAATGTTCCATATAAGTCATACCGCTTAATACCGTAAGTATTCCTTTAGGAGAACCGGCAAAACGGAATGCCCATGAAGCAGCCGTCACGTCGGAATCAACTCGTTGCAATACCGCAAGGGCACTATGATTAAGATTTACCAACGCACCTCCTCGTAATGGTTCCATAATTACCACAGGGATATTTCGTTTTTCCAACTCATTATACAAATATTCGGCATTTGCGTCACGCACAGCATGCTTCCAGTCTATGTAATTCAATTGTATTTGAACAAAATCCCATTTATACTCATCATGATGTGCAAGCAAATAGTCAAAACATTCCACATCTCCATGATATGAAAAACCCAGATTTTTTATTTTTCCTTTCTCTCTTTCTTTCAACAGGAAATCAAGTACACCATTATCCAAATAACGAGCTTTCAGGCTTTCCATGCCACCCATACCTATACCATGCAACAACATATAGTCGATATAGTCCACCTGCAGTTCCGAGAACGATTTATGATACATTTTCACACTCTCGTCATAGCTCCAAGTGCTTTTGGCAAAGTTCGATAACTTAGTTGCTATATAATATTTACTACGATCATGACGACTCAAAGCTATTCCCATGGCTCGTTCTGATTTTCCTTTACAATAAGCAGGAGATGTATCAAAGTAGTTGATACCATGCTCGATAGCATAATCCACATGCCGATTTACCATATCTTGGTCAATTACTGCATCACTTTCTCGCGCACTATCTTTAGCCACAGTAGGCAGTCGCATACAACCATATCCCAAAATAGAAACTTTCTCACCTTTATTATTCAATCGGTAAGTCATTTTATCGGTTGGGACATCTTGAACTGCATTTTTTTCTTTTTTAGGTGAATCACAGCCCATTGTAGCAGCAGCAATTACAGCTCCACCGGCAATTATTTCCTTCAAGAATCCCCTACGAGTCACATCATCCTTATTACACTTTTCCATAAGTCTCAAACTTAACCTTTACTTTGCAAATGTAATATTTTTTTATAACCCTTAAAAGCAGTATTCAAAATTTTACTATCTTTGTGGATTATATAAAAGTTTTATACTTTATGGCAGAAAACATAGAAAATACAGTAGCAGAAGAAAAAAAGGGTCTGAATTTCATACAGCAGATTATTGCCGACGACCTAGCAGCAGGTAAAAACGGAGGAAAACTAAATACTCGTTTCCCTCCCGAACCCAACGGCTATTTACATATCGGTCATGCTAAAGCTATTTGCATGGACTTCGGTGCAGCCGAAATGTTTGGAGGCAAATGTAACCTTCGTTTCGACGACACCAACCCAATTAAAGAAGATGTCGAATATGTCGATTCAATTAAAGAGGACATCAAATGGCTTGGTTTCGATTGGGAAGACCGAGAATATTATGCGTCCGACTATTTTCCTCAATTATATGATTTAGCTATACGCCTTATTAAAGAAGGTAAAGCATACGTTGACGATCAAACATCCGAAGAGATTGCGGCTCAAAAGGGAACACCCACCACACCGGGAATTGAAAGTCCATATCGTAATCGTTCGGTAGAAGAAAACCTTGATTTGTTTGAACGCATGAATAAGGGAGAATTTGATGAAGGTGCTCGCGTGCTTCGTGCAAAAATCGACATGGCATCTTCCAACATGCACTTCCGCGACCCTATCATGTATCGAATCCTTAAGCATGCACATCATCGTACAGGTAACAAATGGAACGTATATCCTATGTATGACTTTGCTCATGGACAAAGCGATTACTTCGAAGGTGTAACCCACTCTATCTGTACACTTGAATTTGTACCTCACCGCCCACTATACGATCTATTCGTTGATTGGGCAAAAGGCGGTGTAGATCTTGACGATAACCGTCCTCGCCAATATGAGTTCAATAAGTTAAATCTTAACTATACTCTCATGAGTAAACGTAATTTGCTTATTCTTGTAAAAGAAGGATTAGTAAATGGTTGGGACGATCCACGCATGCCGACTCTTTGCGGTCTTCGCCGTCGCGGTTACTCACCCGAAGCTATTCGCAAATTTGTTGATAAGATAGGTTACACCACCTACGAAGCCATCAACGAGCTGGCATTGCTTGAAAGCGTAGTACGAGAGGATCTTAACACTCGTGCCACTCGAGTGTCGGCAGTTCTTGATCCGGTGAAACTCATTATCACCAATTATCCCGAAGGTCAGGTTGAAGTGCTTGAAGCCACCAACAATCCTGAAGATCCTGAGTCGGGAAAACATTCAATTGAATTCAGTCGTGAACTATGGATGGAACGTGAAGATTTCATGGAAGTTGCTCCTAAAAAATACTTCCGTATGACTCCGGGACAAGAAGTGAGACTTATGAACGCATATATTGTGAAGTGTACCGGTTGCAAGAAAGACGAAAATGGAAATATCGTTGAGGTATATGCCGAATATGACCCTGAAACACGAAGCGGTATGCCGGGTGCCAATCGAAAAGTAAAAGGTACTCTTCATTGGGTGAGTTGCGCTCATTGCCTAAAGGCTGAAGTAAGACTATATGACCGTTTATGGAAAGCAGAAAACCCACGCCTTGAAATTCAAAACATTCGTGACGAAAGAGGTTGTGATGCTCTTGAAGCTATGCGTGAAGTTATCAACCCTGATTCATTGAAAACACTCACTGAATGTTATGTGGAACGCTATCTCGCCGAAGCCAAACCTCTGGATTATTTACAATTCCGTCGCTTGGGGTACTTTAATGTTGATAAAGAATCTACTCCAGACAAGCTTATATTCAACCGTACAATTTCCCTAAAGGACAGTTGGGCTAAAGAACAAAAGAAATAATTATAAAACCTGCACAAGTAACAGCCGGTACTCTCTTAGAGAATACCGGCTGTCTTTTTTTAAAATTCCGAAGTGAGCAGGAGGGTGGTCAAGCCACCCTGCCCTATAATTCATCATTGTGTTACTACTCCTTCCGCCACACCGCCGT
>CAZTFX010000104.1:0-4694 GCA_964613095.1 uncultured Muribaculaceae bacterium
GCAACTTGAATTTAACTTCAATTCTGATTAACATATATTAGTAGACACTAGTGTTTTCACACTTTAAATGTTTCATATTACACTAATTTTCACTAAACTTGATGTATCTGATATGATTAGAATACTGCTTGCTGTAATTCGACTCCCAAAGCTCTAACTTCATTCATAATTAATTCTTCACGTTCTTTACTCGGTTTTTTTGTACCATTAATATAGCAAGCAAATAAACTTTGATGTATTCCCAATCGACGAGCTATTGCTGAAGCGTTAATCTCGGGGTGAGATAGAAAAAATTTAGATATACCAACCGGTTCTGGATCATCATATTCAAAACTCTCGAATGAAACATCCTCATCAATCTCACGCCAATGAATACCATCGTCGTCCATTTCATAGTTATTTCGCTGTTCATCGGTTGCATTTAGCAAACGCTTATAATACAACAACGATTGAAACAAAGTGCTACCATCGTCAGTCTCACCATAGATGCGATTATCTGCAAACCAAATCTTTGTTAGTATCATAATAATATATTTTATAGGAGAAACAATACTTTGGGATTATTTGTTCCCAAAGTATTCGTTCCATTTTGAAATTGCTAATTCTTTGTTTTCTTCTAAAACCCACTCAGCAGCCTTAATGTCTTTTGGTTTTATTCCTTTGTTTTCAATCAATTCTACTGAGTCGGGGGTAATTACGAATTTTGCTCTACCATCGGCATTTTTAATATGAACGTGGATTGGCTCATGTTCACGAGAGTAGAAGAAAAAACTAATTCCAAACATTCTAAATATTTCAGGCATATCTTATTGAGTTTTAATTACACCACAAAGATAGGTAATAAATTTATGACCTGCAAATTTTTGAGCAATTATTTTTCAAAAAAATCATTATTTTTTTAGCAGTGCCATTTTTTCCTTGATTTCTCGTGTGTATTGGTTTACCATATTTGCATATATAGTTGCTCCAATCTCACACACATTGATTTGAAACTTAAAGTAAGTCATAAGATGTGTTGTTTGCTTATCAAATACTTTTCTCATATCGTCGGGTGTTAGATTTTCACTATCTTCATCGTTATTAGTGTTCTCTCGTTTCTGCATTGATAATGCTCTGTTTAGCCGGGATTTTACGGTTTCTCGCAACTTATTCTCACTCATTTCGGTAGTACGGAATCCAAAATTTTTAAGAATAATCTTAACATCATCAAATGCGTTCATTCTGATGAGAGTATCACACATTTGAAACAATAAAACCTCAAGAGTTGTCTTTTTCCTATTATCTTCATCAGATAGATAAGACATTATTCCCGGTGGATCTGCTATTTGTTTGTACTCAAAAATAATGTTACGTTTTATAATTGATAATTGTTGAGGTGTAACATTGTTTTCACCCTCTAAAAGAATACTATCATCACCTATCCATAATATACTTGAATTTTATGCTAAATTGTTTTCACCCTCTAAAAGAATACTATCATCACCACACATAAGTTCGATGTATTCTTTCATTGTTAATTGGCTCAACCGTTCTTTCATAACTACATTCGACTTTTTTTGTACGCTTCATATTGTGCATTATAAGCATCTCTATGTTGTTGCACCGTTAAACGTTTAATTAAATATGCAACTTCCCTAATCTCTCGTTTCAACTCGCTATAATCGTTATTTACAATAACTTTAGGCTTGTTCTCATAAGCGATAAGCTTCGAGTGGTCAAGCAACGGTTCTTCCATTCATTCAAGTGCTTTGAACGACTCTAAATCAGGATACACAACAGCACCTTTCGGTATATCTGCAAATGTTGGAGTGTCGGGCGTTATCCACATCTTGTTATCAAACAAAACCACTTCTTGTTTACCACCATCTCCGACAATAGCAAAACCGCCCGGGTGTCCATTCTCTCCTGTACCTTTTGCATATTTAGGAATAGGAGTAGCTGCTATTGTAGCCATTTGAATTGCACCTAACGCACTAACAACTGCAATCATTGGTATGGCTGCTGGAAATCCGACACTCGCAATTGTCTGCATTATACCTAATGCAGTGGAAATACCAGCTTGTGCTAAATCAGTAGCCTTTTGCCATACAGCCTGTTTATATTCAAGAGCCTGTTTTTTCTTCTCCAACTCTTCATTTTTCTTTGCAGTTTGAGCCTCCGTCGCACGTTTGCGAGCTTCGCCCTCTTCTTCTGTGATAACCTTATGCTCTACAAGCGATTCGATGCGTTCAATTTCTTTTTCAGAATCTTCTTCAAGAAGTTCTTGTTGCTCTTCTATTTTTTGTATTTGACCATCATATAAAGTTGTAACGAGTTTGGTTATCCCTGATATAGTATCTTTTGCCACATCAGCCCATTGTCGAAGATTATCCATCCTCTTTTTCTTTAAATCTTCCTCATCTTCTGCCTCGTTCTTTTTCGTATTCACAAAAGTATCAGTTTGAATTTTCAATAACGACATTTGGGCATTCGCTAATTCTTGTTCCAAACGTCTTTTTTCTTCAGCAGATAGATTTTCTTGTTGCAGTTGCAACTTTAGCATTTCAATTTGTATCTGCAATCTTTTTTCTGCATATTTTTGAGTTAGTTCATAAATCTCCCTTTCTTTCTTTTCCTCAATACGGGCAATTTCTTCCGCATTATCTTTTGCAGCTTCTACTTCTTGTTTATATCGCTGATAAATGGCTTTTACTTCTTGCTGATAAGTTGCATCTGATTCGATAAATCTACTTGCATACTCATCTTGTATTCGTTCAATCTCTTTTACAGCCAACTCCTCTTTGTATTGAGCAACCCTTTTAGCCGCTTCTTCTTCGGCTAAATCAGCCTGTTCCGAAATTGCCAATATCTGCTCTTTTGCCATTTGTTCAATCTCGATTGCTCTTTGAGCCTTTTCTTCCTCCGTCAATGTTGAATTTTCCAAATCTTTTAAGGCTTGTTTTTTAGACTCCTCAACTGCAAGCATCTGCAATGCAGAATCTATTGCAATAGCTTCTTCTTTTAATTCAAGCCATTCTTCAGTACCCTCCGTTTCTAATGCCAACTTCTCTTGTACAGTCTTTTGATATAGCTGTAACAAACGTTTTTGTATATCCTCTTCGGTCTTTATTGTTGAGGTTGGAGTTGTAGTCGTTGTATCAGGATCTAAATCATCTTCGTCTAATTCATCACCTGGAATTTGTTTCATTTTTGATTTTAATTGAGCATTAAGATTTCTTATCTCATTAAGATAACCATTAATCCTATTTTCTGCATTGGCTCGTGCATTTTCTTGATTTTGTAATGCTTGAGCCAATGCAGCATCTTTACGCATTTGATTTATGATTCTGGCACCTTCTTCGTTTAGTGCCCAATAACTTTCCCAACCACTAACCGACCGTAGATTTTGTTCTCCTCTTCCCGCTACAATAAAATTTCCCTCACTATCTTGGTCTGAAACAGCTGCCTTTTCTTCTTCCGTTAAATCAGTAAAGCGTATATTAGTCGATGCTACAAGATATGTATATGTTTTATTATCTTCGATAGTTTGCACCATATCATCAGCGACTTGTTGTATCCTATCTTCATAGGCTTTTACTTGTGCCCTTATTAATATTGAGTCGATCATGTCTTCGGTATGTTTTTCAAACAGTTTTTCCATCTCATTAACTGTTTTTATCGCGATACCAAGTTTGCTCCACTCGTCTTTAGTATCTGTTATAAATTTCTTCTTTTTATCAAAACTTTCACCTAATAATTCCCATTCTTTTTTGAGTTTTAGAAATGAGGCGATTTGAGCTTTAGCGGATTCTGCTACAGTTCTCTTAAAAGCTTCTTCTTGTTCCTTAGTCTTTTCTAACTGTTTTTGTCGTTCTTTTTCTGCTTCGGTCGCTTCCACTGTCGCTTCTCCCAATCCGATTAATGCGGTAACAAGCAAGGTTATACCCGACAATATTAGTCCAATAGGATTAGACTTTATCGCAAGATTAAATACTTTCATTGCCGCTGTTGCTGCAACAACATTTCCGGTACAAGCAAGATAGCCTGCCGTTAATAATGCTAATACGGCTCTGCCAAGTGATATTACACTATTTAATGTGGCTTGAGCAACTGCAACCGCCTTTGTTCTTACGACTGTCAACATCATTGCTATATTGTGAGCATTTACGATAGCTGTAACACCGGCAACAATACCCCCAAAAGTCAAAAATGCTGTCTTATTATCCGCAACAAACTTGATTACTTTGGATATTCCATTTATCAATGATGCGAGTGTGTCATATACAAATATTTTTACACTTGCCGTCAATGACTCAAATGTTCCACCCGTTGCGTCAAACAAGTTGGCTATTGCTTGTTGGAGTGCCGTTTGAGAGTTTAACTGCTGTTCTTGCAATGCTCCAAGTTCTCCGGCTTTATTTTTTACATTCTCAAGATTGGTTTCTATATCCTTTAGAGTGATGAGATATTGCAACCCCGCGTCTTCTCCGGGACCGCCAAATATATCTGCTATTGCTGTTCCTACCTTTGCACTATCAGCCGGCAACTCCGCCAATTTAGCAGAATTTTGCAGTAAATTAAGTATCTCTTACATAGAGAGCAATCATTTTGCTAAACATCTTCACTTTCTACAAATCCTTTAATATCTGAGCATTTGCTCTATCTACTACGGCATTATCCAATGATGCCAGATAGATTTGTGTTGTCATTTCCGA
>CAZTFX010000105.1:0-4593 GCA_964613095.1 uncultured Muribaculaceae bacterium
TATAATTATTGGTGTACTCAAGTTCATGGCATTACCCATAATGATACTGATTCTGCCCCGGTATTTCCTCATGTCTGGAAACAGGTAGAATCGTTGATTGATGGACTTCCGCTTGTCGCACACAACAAGTCATTTGATGAAAGTTGCTTGAAAGCTGTCTTCCGTTGTTATAGGATGGATTATCCTAACTATGAGTTTTATTGCACTTGGATGGCTGCGCGACGTGTTTTCGCTAAAAGTTTGCCCAATTATCAACTGCATACTGTAGCAGCCCGTTGTGGTTATCAATTAATAAAACATCATCATGCACTAGCCGATGCCGAAGCCTGTGCTTGGATTGCAAGAGAAATATTATAGGTAACAATATTGTTGTTGAAAATATTAACTCTATTTAACAATTTTGGGGGGTAAAACGAGGTCTATAATTAACTTTGTAAAAACTATTAGCATAAAAACAAAAACTATATTATAGCAATGAAAGAAAAGAGTTCACTTGAGATTAAGCATGTCGCAGATTTACTTGATATGCATTTTCATATTCCAAGTTATCAAAGAGGTTATCGTTGGGAAGCAAAGCATGTTGAAGAATTGCTTGATGACTTATATAATTTCAGCGTTCAAATGAGCGGTTCCAATAATAACAAGGGTAAATTTTATTGTATTCAACCCTTAGCTGTTGTAAAAAATAAGAATCTAAGTACAGCTAATGAAATGGTGTATGATGTAATAGACGGGCAACAACGATTGACCACTTTGTTCTTGTTGCTGTCATATCTTCAAAACACGAGAGAAGCTGTGTATAGCGGAAACCTAGCAACTTCTATATTCTCCTTAAAATATGAAAGTAGGGATTCTGATTTCTTTAGTAAAAAAGAATTTGAACGTTGTAATATAATAGAGGCAATCAAGAACATTGACTTTTTTTATATGACACGTGCATATATTGCAATTAAAACGTGGTTTGAAAAAACAGGCATAAATAAAAATAAGATTCTTAAAGTTTTGATTCCTGAAGATTACCGAGAGATTTCTGGCTTGGAAGGGGAAGCATTGCTGAAAGCCAAAGAACAAAACGACAAGGAAAATGATGTCCGATTTATATGGTATGAAGTACCTATAGCAGAGAAAACTGACTCAATAGAAGTCTTTTCACAATTAAATTACGGGAAAACTGCGCTAACGTCGACAGAGCTTGTTAAGGCTCTTTTGTTTCAATGCGATATTTACACCAAGGATAAAAACCTTATGCGAGAGATAACATTTAGGCGGTCATGCGAATGGGACGCAATGGAAAAACAATTGCAAGACCCATTTATGTGGTCGATGTTAATGCCTTCTGATAATTATTTTGCCTCACATATTACTATTGTTTTGTGGTTGGTGTGTAATGAGCTATATGGGGAAATGGTGGAGAATGATAAAAACCTTAAAATTGACAAAGACCAATATGATTTTATATATCAAGTATGCAATCAATATCTAGGTACTAATAAGAAAGGAGATTATGCGGATAATGTAGAAAAAATATGGGATAAGATACAAGCAACGTACACTGCACTTTATAATTGGTATAAGAATCCAGATACCTATCATCTTATCGGACTTCTTGTATGGTTGAAAGAGTATAAAGCACGCGAGTTTAATAGCGAAAAGCGTTTTATGCTTTTAAGAAACTTGATGGCTGAATACAGAGTTAAGTCGAAAGAAGACTTTATTGCATACTTGAAGTGTCAAATTGCAAGCATAATACATGTAGATGATAATATAAATACTAAGGAAGGTCTTATACCTTGGGGGTTGGAACATATCAACTACAATGATAATGCAGATCAGTTAATTAGAATTTTAGTGACATTTAATGTTGAAGATATAAGAACAGCGCAAAATGAATCAGCTAGGTTTCCTTTCCACTTACTACGCAAGTTCAAAGTCACAAGTTTAGAGCATATTCATCCTCAAAATCTTATTCTCGACAATATAAAACTTGATACGCTAAAATATTGGCTAGATGTTAAGGTTGATAGTCTTAAGCAACTAAAGAAATATGAAAAATTTAGTGAGGATGTCATCAAATTAAGGACTTTTATTAGTGATGATAACTCTTATAAGGAAAATAAAGATGCAGCTCAGATTATCATTAATAAAATTGATAAAGAATTTGATGATTTAGCAAATATGGGCGAAAAGCAGATGCATACTTTATATAATATGGCTCTTGTAGATAAAGATACAAATTCAGCCTTGAGTAACAACTTGCTTAATCGAAAGAGGAAGATACTTCTTGATTATCAAGAACAGGGGAAAACATACGTGCTTCCATCTACACAAAAGGTGTTCAGTAAATATTACTCTCCAGCAAAAGATTGTAACTCGCTTCCTGAACTTTGGACACAGCCCGATCGTGAGGCTTACTTTTTGGCAATTAAAAAGGTATATAATGATTTCAATGAATATTATAAAAAAATATAATTATGGCTACAGTTACTTTTGAATCATTTATAAGAAAGCATGATATTGAAATCCCAGCAATTCAGAGGGATTATGTTCAAGGACGTGGTTCTACTATTGAAGAACACGACAAACGTGAGGCGTTTGTAACTAAATTAATCAATGCGATTGTTAATGAAAACGCCAAACCTTGTCACCTTGAATTTATATATGGTACAATAAACAACACCTCACATAGTTTCATACCATTGGATGGTCAACAGCGCCTTACGACTCTATTTATTTTACATTGGGTCGTGTGGAATATGAGTAATGATGCAGCAAAGAAAGAGTATCCCCGGCAAATGATTTTAGGCTTTAAGTATGTGACAAGGCTTAGCTCGTTGAATTTCTGCAAGAATATTGTTTCCAAAGACTTGTTACCGTTGAAGGAGGCAAAAACTCTAGGAGATAAAGTGATGAAACAACCTTGGTTCTCTGATGATTGGCGTTATGATCCAACGATTCAGGCAATGATTGACATGATAAACTTAATGGAAGAAAAATTGAAGGTTTATAGTAAAGAGCAAATCTCTGATATGCTTGCAAAATTATGTGGTGAAGATAATGTCATTTCATTTAATGAATTAAACATGACGGATTATGATTTGACAGACTCTTTGTACATAAAGATGAATGCACGGGGGAAACATCTTACTCCTTTTGAAAACTGGAAATCTGAATTTATCAAATTCCTAGAAAACGAATTTGGTGATGAAGAATATATTAAAGCTGACAAGAGCAGAAGGTCGCCGTCATATACGTACAAGGATTATTTTTGTTACTCCATAGAGCATCAATGGACTGACTTGTTTTGGACTTATCTTAAAGATGATTATCTGAAACTTGATAAGGAACAACAGCAAAAGCAATATCCTTGCATAGACAAGATGTTTATGAATTTCTTTGATTTTCTATGCATGTATTTTTATTATGAGCAAGGACTGAGAAATGAAGATTATGCTGAGGCTAAAGCTTCTATTAAGCGAGATGTTTGGCAGAATAAGAAGTTTGTTGATTTTCTTTTAGGAACTTTAGATTCATTGTGTAGAATAGATCACTCTACATTCTTTGATGAACTGTTCTATATAACCAGTAAAGAATTGCCATTAGACAATAAAGATTGTAAAGTGCGTTTATTTAGAACGCAGCAATGTAATCTGTTCAAGCTGTGTGTAGATAAAGGCTCTTCTATGGAATTGACAGATTTGCTACTGTTTTATGCACTTCTTTATTATTGTACCAATAAGGATGTCTATGAGGTCGACGATGCGCTAAAATCATATATGAGGAGTGTTAGAAACTATTTTGAAAGCGATATTCAGAACTTAAGGACAAGAACAACCGTGCAGTTAAACTTACGTGTTTCCGAATTCGATAAGTATGATTCGAGCATAAAAAAGTTGTGTGAAATGGAGAATCCGACATTGTCGGAGGCTGATTGTATAATAGATGATTGTTCTATCACTCATGGTAATACAGAAGTGTTTAAAACATCAATTGAGAAGTATGGTAGTGATAAGGTTGTTGATGCTTTGGATGCATTTTGTAATGCTTCAACAACAGAAAGAATTCATGTGTTAATAGCATGTGGCTTTAAGGGAACTTATCTTAGTGATTGTATTGGTAGGCGACGCTATTTTTTCGGTAATAGGGACAAATGGGATGTCTTATTCATTTCAGATAAAAATCAACTTTCTGTGTGTTTTGCCAATTACACATCAAAGATTGTAGAAGGAAGATGCAATGCTTCAATTATTCAAGAAGCGTTATCTGAATGCGGTTATGGATATGCTTATTATATGCTTAAGTATGATGCTTTTCTTGATGCTAATAATTCCCAGCATCATTTTGCCGTTAAGGGTGATATTGATTCTGTCGACTGGATTGCTTTAGGGTCGTATAGTGCAAACCCTGGCTCTGCTTATCATACTGACCCATTAGCTGTAGCAGTAGAAAAAGAATTGAAGCAAAGACATACAGACATAAAACTTGCTTTGTATAAGCAGTATTCAGGTAAGTGCCCTTTGTCCATAATTAAGGATAAAATACATTGGGAAGAATTGTTCAGCGTTATAAGTAGAAAAGATGGGTGGCATATTATAG
>CAZTFX010000106.1:0-4323 GCA_964613095.1 uncultured Muribaculaceae bacterium
TGAGCACATCCAGATTCAGGGTGAGCGTGGCGTTGTTATCCATGGCAATGGCCAGGCCGTTTGAGTAGCTCAGCGTGCCGCGGGTCTCCCCGCTGGAGGCCTCTCCCACGGTGGGGGTGGCATTCAGTGTGAACGCACCCTTGGCCAGCAGCGCCATGGAACCCTCCACATTCTGCAGATTCACCTTAGTCTCTACGGTGGCAGCTGTGATGGTGGTGTTCGTGAGCGTCATGTTCTCGATGGTGAAGGTGGCATCTGCCTGCAGCTGGGCCAGGGCAGTGTTGCTTGCCGCTGTCAGGGTGGCGGCTGAGGATTCGGTCCCGGAGATAGATACCTTCGTGTTGCCTTCAGCGTCAGTCATCTGCAGGGTGCTCCCGTTGGCAATTTCCAGCTTCTTGCCAGAGTTCACCGTAAGTTTCTGCAATTTCTTCTCGGAATCGCCGCTCAGGATGACCTCCTTCTCCGAATCAACATTCACAACAAGTTCTTCGAGCTCAACTGTTCCAGTGAAGGCAACACCGCCCTCGGAACCCGTGCCGGCCACCAGTCTGGAACCGGAAATGTCATTTGCTATGCTGGCTCCGGCAGCTGTTACACCACCGTACAGTCTCACTGTGGTGGAGCCTTCCAGCTTAATCGCACCGGCTCCGAAGTTGTAGGTGCCATTCTTTCGCACCACAAGGGTGGATTCATCCGCCAGCACCAGTTTGGCTCCGCCCAGGTCGGTCTTCAAATCACCACCGAATACACCCGCTGCCAAAGCTCCACTTACGTGCACTTCGCTCACGGTTTTGTCGCCGGTCGTCAGTGCTGTGAGCCGGACGGTGTTGTTGCTCTGCCAATTCTGCGCGGTTTCGGAATTATCCAGGTTGATGAACAATTTCGATCCCTCACCACCGGTGATGGCCAGGTCGAGACTTGCCTCTGTATCCGTATTGCCTTTATTGCCGGAGGTCGAGTCGTTCTTGTTGTCCAGCGTATTACTCAGCGTCAGCGTCGCATAGTCACCCAGGCTTATACCAGCACCGTCTACCGTGGTCAGCGTGCCGATGCTGTGCTCCTTGCGTGCTTCTGCCGTGCCGGCGTCCAGAGCGAGGGAAGAACCACTGTTCAGGGTAACAGTACCAGCGGACGACATAGTGCCGACGGTGGTGGCGCCTCCCAGGGTCAGGTCGGCATCTGCAGCAACGGTCGCCGTAGAGATATTCAGCTCCCCGCTGTTCGTAAAGGCCAGAGTACCGCCGTTTACTGTTACAGAACCGTTAAACGCGCTCACGTCACCGCTGAACGTCTGGCTGCCTGCGCCGTCTTTCTGCAGGTTGAGGTAACTGCCGAGCGTTGCGCTGGTGGTACTGTTTGCAGAAGCGGCATTGTCCGAGCCGTCCGTATCAATTACCAGCGTGCGAATATTCACATCAGAACTGAAATTTGTGGTAACTCCATAGCTCTGACTACCGGAGACGATTGACATTGTCCCTGTTGCAATGCTTGTACCATTTGCATCTCTGCGGTCATCAATACCTTTGATTGTAACAGAATTACCGGCTTCGCCACCTATGGCAAGTGCGACATGAGATCCGTTGCCGTGGAGATCAACTACTGCATCGGCCAGTGCGTCCCCATCTTTGACATTCAATGCTATCTTGCGATCGTTACCGGTTGAACTACCTGTAACCTTGAGGGTGCCAGAAAAGCTCCCCCCTTCCAGGTTGATAATGCTGCGCTGAGTAGTTTTTGATTTACTTTCAATGTTCAGCGAACCGGACCCAGTCAGACTGTCAATGTTAATTTCGGCCTGCCAGCCGCCATGTTTATCTGTGGTTTCAAGCGTAGACGAGCCAGAGACTGCTACCGATTTTAACTTGTACGAATAAGCCAGGTTATTGCTACCTGTTCCCTTTGTATCAAGAGCCAGCTTTGCTCCTTCTCCTAGAGTCAGACTGTTGATGGCTACATTGCTGTCACCAAGGATTCGTACCGTGGCACCGGCATCAGTTGAAACATTGACAGCGTCCTTGGCATGAGCTCCGCAATTGATATCCAGATAACCCGTGAAGTCGTTTGCTGCGTTGACATTGACAACAACGCCGTTACCCTCTGACCTGCCGCTGCCTATAATCAGGTTGCCGGCACCGCTCAGCGACTGAATGTTCAGACGACTGCGCCAAGAAGTAGCAAGCGTCAGGTCGGCGGCAAGATTCAAATCATTAATGGTGAGCAATTTGTCATCACCGTACATCTCGTAAACCGTCAGAGTGCCGGCCTGCTTCACATTCACCACGCCCAGCGTTGAGTTACCGCCGAAGTAACGGAGATTGCCACCATCCAGTTCCAGAGCCGCCAGTTTCTGCAAGTCTACGGAGTAATCCCAGTTCCAGCCGCTATCAAGTCCACCGAGTTTCAGGGTGGCGCCATTAGTCACAACCCACGTGCCTTCAAAAGCAGTCTTGTAAGGGGCAGGCGACTCAGCCACTTCACCGAAGTTGGCATTAGCCGCAATCTCGATAACCGAACCGGCCACACCTGAAGTATTGGTCAACCAATGAGTAGCTGTGGTGGAGTTATCAGCCGAGTCTATGATAAGCCGCGCACCGCTGCTCAGCGTTGCTGTACCACTGGTGTAGTCAATCTGGCTGGTGTTCACAGAACCCTCAGTAATGTTCATCGTGCCACCTTTCAGCGCGTAAGCGCTGGCCTTGGCCTGCACAGCGGCATCCACATCGACCGTTCCGGTCGTGATAGAGAACAAATCGTACACCGTATAATCGCCGGAGCTGAAGTACACGCCATCTGTATCTTGGTGGAGCTTGTATGTGGTCTCACCATCTACGTGAGAAAACGCTCTCTCCATATCCAGACCCTCAATATTGCTGTTCCCCCACACCAGCCAGTACTCACTGCTCTTGATTCGTGTAAAACCGTTCCCATCGTCGTTGGTGGTCAGGTTGCCCTCAGAATCGTACAGAGCATAGGTATTGCCTCCATCTGTCTTGATATCGTAGTTCTGGAGCTCATCCAACCTGATTTCTGTGCCGTCAGCCAGGCTCAGGGTGCCATTATTATATATGGTATCCTTGAATATGACCGTGCCGGAGAGGCTCAGGCTGGTATCTGCCGCCACTGTAAGGTTACCACCGAACGTCAACGTGCCGGCGTTGCTCACCGTGCCGGCCACCGTGGTGGTGCCGGAGCCTCCAATAGTGACTGCGGTACCTTCCGCCACGGTGAAGCTGTTCATGTTCAGCGTGCCGTTGTTGGTAAATGTACCGCTCAGCGTGGCACCGCTGTTCACGGTCAGCGTGCCGCTGTTAGTGAGAGTGGATCCCAGGGAAAGCATGACGCCGCTGTCTACCGTCAGCGAGCTGCCGCTGATAATTTCAGTATTTGCGTTAAATTGTACTGTTCCACCGCCGCTGATGCTGACTTCTGCGGTTGCTGTTGAATCAGCAGCATCGTAACCACCCCCGATTTTTATAGTCTTAGTAGTGCTGAGGTTGAGAGTTTTGTTTGTGCCAATTGTCCAGGTTTGTGTTCCCGAAAAATTCAAATTGGTATTTTTTGTGTCAATGCCAAAATTACCATTTATGATATAAGTGCCCGCATTCATATCAAACGGGCGCGAGCCCAATGAACTGCCCCCACCTGCTATGGAGTAGCCATCAGCCTCCACAATCAAGCCGGCCACTTCCCAGCTATCAAAGGTATAAATGAGCGCCTTATCTGCGATATCTTCAGTTGCTATAAAACGAATTACATGGCTTCCACTTACGATGATTTGTGCCGAACTCCAAGCATCAGGTCCAACACTTGTATTTGTCAGCGTATATGTCACCGCTCCTGTTGCTTCATCCGTAGTGGACGTAGTCTGGGTATATTTTGCATGCGCTGCATCCTGACTGATACTTCCAGCACTATCAGTTCCCAACCCGGTAATCGTGTAGATGTCAGCCTCTGCCGGGGTGGCCAGGGTGATAGCGGCGAGGAGTGCGGTGAACAGTTGCTTGGGGAGGTGCAGTTTCATGTTCGGTGCGGTGAAGAGTGTGAGAGGTGATTTTCTGAGAGGTGATTATTTCGAAAGGAGAGACCTGCTCCATGCCACCTGTCGGCAGTATATCGCATTTCTTATGCGATGTACAGTTTTTTTTGTGGAATGTTTGAATTATTAAGTGTTTCAGGAAAGGAAATCTAACCTGCTTATTTTTCCTTTTCCTTTGTAGGAACTAGCGTTGAACATTCACGCTGGATACATAACGCGTTATTTGAGCGTTTCGCATAAGAAATGCTATTCGCATCTGAAAAGTACATCGCATAAGAAATGCGATA
>CAZTFX010000107.1:0-4300 GCA_964613095.1 uncultured Muribaculaceae bacterium
ATTATTAATCTTTAATTCATATGAAAAACGTTGCGTTTCTATTTGGATTCTTCAGTTAAATCTATACGACTGGAATTACTTTTCTCGCATGAAAATGTTTATAGGAGTTCCCGAGAAATTCCAATTATCTCGTATTTTATTTTCCAAATAGCGACGATAAGGTTCTTTTACCCATTGAGGAAGGTTACAAAAGAAAATAAATGTAGGAACTACCGCACCTTTCAGCATTGTAATATATTTAATCTTTACATATTTACCTTTTATTGCCGGTGGCGGATAAGCTGCTATAGCTTCTTGCATAACTTCATTCAACTTAGATGTAGGAACTGTACGCTGACGGTTCTCATATACCTTTACAGCCTCTTCAAGCACCTTGTGAATTCGTTGCTTGGTAAGTGCCGAACCGAATATAATAGGAAAATCGCTAAATGGCGCAAGACGCTTGCGAATTGTCTCTTCGAAGTGCTTAATTGCCACCTGACTTTTATTTTCAACCAAATCCCATTTATTTACACACACCACAAGCCCTTTTTTGTTCTTATTGATAAGTGAGAAAATATTCACGTCCTGACTTTCAATACCACGTGTAGCATCAATCATGAGAATACACACATCGCTGTGTTCAATGGCACGAATACTGCGTATCACCGAATAATATTCAATATCTTCATTAACCTTACCTTTCTTACGAATACCTGCCGTATCTACTAAGTAAAAATCAAATCCAAACTTATTATAGTGTGTATAAATGCTGTCACGAGTCGTTCCGGCTATTTCTGTCACGATATTTCGTTCTTCACCTATAAAAGAGTTGATTATCGAAGATTTTCCCGCATTAGGACGTCCCACGATAGCAAAACGCGGTAACTGTTCCAGTGTTTCGTCTTCTTTTGTGTCTTCGGGTATGCGTTTAGTGATTTCATCAAGTAAATCACCTGTACCGCTACCTGTCATTGCCGAAATAGAGAACGGATCACCAAGTCCCAACGAGTAGAATTCGGCTTCTGCATATATTGAATCGTTGTTTTCAGCCTTATTGGTTACAAGTATCACCGTTTTTTTTGCACGACGCAATATAGCAGCGACATGGTCATCGAGGTCGGTAACTCCATTGGTAATATCAACCATAAACAAGATTACATCGGCTTCTTCGATTGCAATACTCACTTGCTTATTGATTTCTTCTTCAAAAATATCTTCGGAATTAACTACCCAACCACCTGTGTCGACAACCGAGAATTCTCGTCCGCACCAATCGTATTTTCCATATTGACGGTCACGAGTTGTGCCGGATGTATTATCTACAATAGCGCTACGAGTTTGTGTCAAACGGTTGAAAAGCGTGGATTTTCCCACATTAGGGCGTCCCACGATAGCAACTAGATTTCCCATATAAATAATATCGTTAGTATTCTTTTATTCTATATAACCGAAAGATCGCAACGCATTTTCACGATTTCTCCAGTCTTTTTCTACTTTCACAAACATTTCAAGATAAACATGCTTTTGGAAAAAGTGTTCGATGTCTTTACGCGCTTCTATACCCACTCTTTTCAACTTCGTGCCACCTTTACCAATTAAAATAGCCTTTTGGCTGTCTCTTTCGGCATAGATTACCGCCATGATGTGAATTGCGTTATCGGTTTCGTCAAATTTCTCCACTATCACTTGCACGGCATAAGGTATTTCCTGATCGTAGTCAAGAAGTATCTTTTCACGGATAATTTCGGTCACAAAGAAACGAGCCGGCTTATCGGTAAGTGCATCTTTCCCAAAAAACGGTGGAGAATCGGGTAGAAGACTCACTATACGCTTCATGAGCATATCCACATTGAAATGTTCCTTTGCCGAGGTGGGATAAACCTCGGCATTTGGAATTAATTCTTTCCAACTATCCACAATCTTGATAAGATCATCTTGACCTTTCAATAAGTCGATTTTATTGATTACAAGTAGTACAGGCACATTGCTTTTTACTACAGATTCTATGAAATCTTTGTTCTTGTCAGGCGATTCTATTACGTCGGTAACATACACGATTATATCGGCGTCGGTAAGAGCCCCTTTGGAGAATTCAAGCATACTCTCCTGCAACTTATATTTAGGCTTCAAAACTCCCGGAGTATCGGAAAAAACAATCTGATAATCATTGGTGTTTACAATACCCATAATGCGATGACGTGTGGTCTGTGCTTTCGACGTAATGATTGAAATACGTTCTCCCACAAGGTCATTCATCAAAGTCGATTTTCCGACGTTAGGATTCCCCACAATATTAACAAAACCAGCCTTATGCATCTGTACCTTTTATTTATTTGCCATGAAGTTAATAAAACCATACAAAAAAAGCATCATAATTGATGCATTTTTTGACGACAATATTCCTATAATGAGGAATACCATCAAAAGAATGTAGGGATTAACATCCCCACACAATATACATTGCGCCCCAAGTGAAACCTGCGCCAAACGCAGTGAGAATCACTTTGTCGCCTTTCTTCAATTTATCCTTGTATTCATCAATACACAATGGGATAGAAGCTGCACTTGTATTGCCATAGTGTTGAATATTTACAAGTACTTTACTTTCGTCAAGTCCCAAACGTCCGCCTACAGCTTCGATAATGCGTAGATTTGCCTGATGAGGAATAAACCAATCTATATCGTTTACTGTAAGATTATTGCGACTCATCACTTCCTGAGAAGACTCAACCATGTCGGTTACAGCGTGTTTATATACGTTACGTCCTTCCTGATAAACAAAGTGATGACGAGCATCTACGGTTTCGTGAGATGCCGGTTCCACCGAGCCACCTGCTTTCATTACCAAGTAAGGAAGTCCCTCTCCATTGATATGGTAAACACCATCTATAACACCAATGTTCTCTTCGGTTGGTTCCACAAGAACAGCTGCAGCCGCGTCACCAAAAAGAGGACAAGTGTTACGATCCTGATAATCGGTCATACTTGACATCATTTCGGCAGCTACTACTATAACTTTCTTGTAAAGACCTGATTTAATATAAGCGTTTGCCGCTTGCATAGCCACAATAAATCCGGCACATGCTGCCTGAATATCATAAGCATAGCAATTATTGATACCACAACCGTGTGCTATGATAGAAGCTGTGCTTGGGAAGCGATAGTCGGGATTGGAAGTGGCGCATATCACCAAATCAATTTCTCCTGCCGGAACACCTGTTTCTGCAAGAAGTTTACTTACAGCTTTAATACCCATAAAAGAAGAGCCTGCGCCGGGTTCTTTTAGGATGCTGCGTTCTTTAATACCAACTCGGGTTGTAATCCATTCGTCGTTGGTATCAACCATTTTCGACAAATCGTCGTTGGTTAGCTTGAAATCCGGTGCGTATGATGCGATTCCGGTTATTTTAGCATTAAGCATAATATCTGTCTAAATGTATAAATACGAAAATTTTATCCTAAATAAACCTGTTGAAATTATTTAGGATAATATCTCACATTGCTCTCAAAAAAGTTGGTTGTAAGCAATTTTTCATTAAACTGCTGCCGACTTCTCGATAGCGATTCTTCCACGATAGTAGCCACATTCTGGACATACGGTATGGCAAACGTGCCATGCGCCACAGTTTGAACAAAGTGACAATGTTGGAGTTACAGCCTTATCGTGAGTTCTTCTTTTAGCTGTTCTAGTCTTAGATTGTTTTCTTTTAGGATGTGCCATCTTTCTATTTAATTTTAATTATTTTCTGTTAGTTTTCTCAAAGCCTCCCATCGTGGGTCGATTTGAGTATTATTATCACTCTCATTGTTGCTACTGCCCGACTCTTCATCGAAGTCTTCATCATCCAAGTCATCGTCAAGCTGTGAAGCAGCATGCATTTTCAAATGTTGCGTCATTCCCTTGTTACACTTTCCCGCAGGGTGAACGTGTTTCAATGGAATGGTAAGCGCTACCGTGTCATATACTATATAAGCTATGTTCAGGTAGGCATCACTTTCGGGAATGATTAACAACTCGTCATTTTCATCATTGTAGCTGTCGCCATACTTGACACACAAATGATAAGTGGTATCTACTTCATGTTCCATTTCGTCAAGACAACGGTCACATGGAATATACACAAGCCCTGTCATTGTGAAATCTAGCTCATAATAATCACCTTTACAATTAACAGTAAGGATAATTTTCACATTACCTTTCAAGATATCCTCACTTTCCATATTTCTGAAAAACTCGGTATCCAAAGTGTACTCAAAATCTTGAGTACCGCGTGTCATGCCACGCAAAGGCAATTTAAACGCTGCAAACTTTCCCAAA
>CAZTFX010000108.1:0-4182 GCA_964613095.1 uncultured Muribaculaceae bacterium
TTTCTACAATGGCAGGAGTGAGTTCAAAGAATGAAATGAGTTCGCAATATATGGTGCGTGGTGGTTCGTACGATGAAAACAGTGTATATATAAATGGTATTGAGATTTATCGTCCACAGCTCATAAGCTCCGGGCAACAGGAAGGTTTGAGTATAATAAATCCTGATATGGTGGGTGCTGTGAATTTTTCTACCGGTGGATTTAGTACAGAGTATGGGGATAGAATGTCTTCTGTGTTGGATATAACTTATAGAGAACCTGAAACGTTTGAAGGTGTAGTGTCGTTGAGTCTGCAAGGGGGAAGTTTGTCTATAGGGCAGAGTGATAAACGTTTCTCTCAATTGCATGGATTCAGATATAAACGAAACTCATCTTTACTGGGTTCATTGGAAACAAAAGGGGAGTATGACCCTCAGTATTTTGATTATCAAACGAACTTGAATTACAAAATGGGGGAAAAATGGAAACTTTCTTTTTTAGGAAATATATCAATAAATAATTACCGTTTTACACCACAGAATCGAAATACCAGTTTCGGTACTTCTACTAATGCTAAACAGTTTACTGTATATTTTGATGGACATGAAAAAGATAAATTTGAGACCTATTTTGGTGCGTTATCGTTGAATTATCGTCATTCAAAAAATACAGATATGACTTTACTGGCTTCGGGGTACCTCACAAATGAATTGGTTGCTTATGATATACATGGTGAGTATTGGTTGGACGAAGCCGGCACAACAGGTGAGACCGGTGTGGGTGGTGAGCTTGGAGTTGGAAAATATCATGAGCATGCAAGAAATCGATTGAAAATGAGTGTTTTCTCATTTGGGTTGAAAGGTAATACCGTATTTGGACGAAATAAACTTTCTTATGGAATGTCTTTTAATCATGAAAAAATTTATGAACGTGCAAGTGAATGGGAACAACGAGATTCAGCAGGATATTCTTTGCCACATACAGGAAATGGTGTGCAAATGATTTATAATCTTACTTCAAAACAAGATTTTGGCTCCAATCGTATTTCCGGTTTTATTCAGGATACCTATAAATTTACCAATGGATTGGGATATTGGACTATAAATGGTGGAGTGAGATTGTCATATTGGGATTTTAATAGTGAATTTTTGTTCAGTCCGCGTGTGAGTGTGGGACTTATTCCTAAAAGTAATGAACGTTTTGCGCTACGAATGGCTGCCGGTATGTATTATCAATCACCTTTTTATAAAGAGTATCGTATGGAAAAAACAGATGAATATGGTAATGCTTATATAGACTTAAATAAAGATATAAAATCTCAACGTAGTCTTCATTTTATAGTAGGAGGTGATTATACTTTTCGTGCAAATAATAGACCGTTTAAGTTTACTACCGAATTGTATTATAAAAATCTGTCGAATGTGATTCCTTATGAAATAGATAATTTAAAATTGGTTTATTCCGGATTGAATGAATCAAATGGGTATGTAACCGGAGTGGATTTTAAGTTTTTCGGACAGTTTGTAGAAGGAACCGACTCTTGGGTGAGTTTTTCTTTGATGAAAACTCAGGAAGACTTAAATGGAGTGAAAGTTCCTCGTCCTACAGACCAACGTTATAGTTTGGCTTTGTTCTTTACCGATTATTTTCCGAAATTCCCTAAAATGAAATTTAGTTTAAAGGCAATTTTTTCCGACGGATTACCAACGACTTCTCCTCGAACAACGAGAGATGTGTCTTATTTTAGAGTGCCGGCATATAAACGTGTTGACGCCGGTATTTCTTATCAATTGGTGGGAGATGGAAATAAATCCACATCGGGTGTGCTGAGACATTTTAAGAGTGTTTGGCTTGGTGTGGACGTATTCAATCTGTTTGATATATCCAACGTAAGCAGTTATTACTGGGTGACCGATGTGAATGAAATGCAATATGCCGTGCCAAACTATCTTACTCGTAGGCAATTAAACGTTCGGTTGTCTGTGAATTTTTAGAATTTAAGCCGTTTCTTAAGTAGGAATTTTGGTACGTAATTTCGTAAACCACAATAGTATTTTGCCCAAAATTTCATACCTTTAATACCGGAAAAAGGTATGAAAAACGTACGATATTTCAAAGACGCAGGTATGAGTTTGTTATCAATGGTTTTTGCATGATAATCAAATGATTTTTGAATCTCTTGTTGTTCTTCAAGTGTAAAATGATGCCTGTTTTGTAAGAAAAAATACCAATGGTTAATCAAGCTGTGCCACCTTATTTGTTCGTGAATAGAAAGATATTCATAACCTAATCCTAATTCTATCAAATGTTTTTTTAATGATAAATCGGCAATGAAAACATCAAATCTTCTTATTGAAATTTTATTTGATATGGACTTCTCATGTTGTCGATAGTAATATATGCCGTTACTTAGCCTAACTTCCCGAGATGAATAATAATGTTGTTTGGTGGTAATATCATCGGCTGTGTAACGCGTACTTTCATCATAAGGATATTTTTTGTGTATTTCGGCTTTTAGTACATATACACCATGAATACTCCAGTCTAAAGATAATTTTAGTGCCTCTTCTCCGGAAAATACGGTTTTGTCGGTATGATTTATAAATGGTGCTGTGTGTCCTAAATTATATACATAAGTTACATTAAATAAAACACAATCTGTTCTCGGATTTTCATTGAAAACTTTGATTATGTGCTTAAATGTATCTTTGTCCAGATAATCATCGGAATCAACCATTGTAATATAGTCTCCGTCACAATATTTCAGCCCTGAATTTCTTGATTTTGATTGTCCTGAATTTATGTCATTATGTAGTACAAGTATTCTATCATCTTTTTTTGCATATTCTTCTAAGATTGATAGGGAATTATCGGTAGAAGCGTCATCTATACAAATAATTTGCAGGTTCTTATAAGACTGATTTATAAGAGAATCTAGGCATTCGTACAAATATTTTTCAGTATTATAAACAGCAACCAATATTGATATTTTTCTGGTCATTAATGTATATAATTAAGGATTTAGGATGATTAATATATGCAAATATAATAAAATGCAAAAATAAACAAAAAGAGCAACTATTTTTTAGGATAGTTGTTCTTTCGTGTGATTCGCACAGGATTCAAACCTGTAACCTTCTGATCCGTAGTCAGATGCTCTATTCAGTTGAGCTAGCGAACCATTTTCTTGTCTGCGAGTGCAAAGGTAGGCAATATTTTTAAAATTCCAAAATATTATGCGGTATTTTTTATTTTTCGTTTATATTTTTATTGATTCTCTCAATATAATCAAGTAACTCATCGCGACCTCGTCCATTTTCGCTTGATGTCATGAAATATGGTGGGAGTTCTTCCCAACTTTCATGTAGAACTTTTAAATACCTTTGCACATTTTTAGGACCTGCATCTTTACCTAATTTATCCATTTTTGTAAATACGATACTGAATGGTATGCCGTTTTCTCCTAGCCATTCCATGAACTCAAGGTCAATCTTTTGGGGTTCGTGACGTGAGTCAACAAGAACAAACAGATTGGTCATTTGCATGCGGTGCAAAATATAGCCGGTAATAATTTTTTGGAACTTTTCTCGGCTCTCCTTACTGCGTTTTGCATACCCATAACCGGGTAAATCCACTATATACCATTCTTTGTTAATGAGGAAGTGGTTTATGAGCAGGGTTTTTCCCGGAGTTGCAGAAGTCTTGGCAAGTGCTGTTCGTTCTGTTAGCATATTAATAAGAGATGATTTGCCTACATTGGATCTGCCGATGAATGCATATTCCGGAATGTTTCCTTCCGGGCATTTTTTTACGTCGGAATTGCTTATTATGTATTCAGCAGTCTTGATCTTCATATTTTGATTGTTTATTGTTTTGTGGGACAAAGATACAACAAAGAAACGAAAGTGAGTGCGAAATGGGGAAAGAATGTTGTCTGTTAGCGATTTAACAGTGTTTGACAAGATGTTGCAGTGCCATCAAATGTCAATGAAAAGCCAAGAAATGACAAAGTTTCGTTACTATCTCGTTACTTTGATTTTTGACTTTGAACGGTTGTTCTGGTTGCTGTAACAGGCTGAATAGCAATACATGTTAAGCTATTGTGATTGCAAATATAGCGAAGTTTCTCATATCTTCGTTTCGCTTTCGCTTCGGCTGATTCTTTTGCATCGATACGCTGTGTTTTGCTTACCGTCACTCAAC
>CAZTFX010000109.1:0-4104 GCA_964613095.1 uncultured Muribaculaceae bacterium
GAATATCTGCCTGTCACGCAGGGGGTCACGGGTTCGAGTCCCGTACGCACCGCAAGCCTTGAAGGAAACTTCAAGGCTTTTTTGTTATAAACAATCCTTTTAATATATTGTTGTAACTGATGTAATTATAAATTATATAATAAACATAATTCTTATGATACGGGCAATATTATTTGTGGGGATAGGAAGTGCAGGAGGCGGTATCCTTAGATATTTGGTCGGAAAATGGATACATACCGTTATTCCAACATCATTTCCACTTGGAACAATGGCTGTAAACATCATAGGCTGCTTTATTATAGGATTAGTCTATTGCGTATTCAATAAAGAGACATCAACCGATACAAACATGCAATTACTACTTGCTACCGGTTTTTGTGGAGGATTTACCACTTTCTCAAGTTTCATGCACGAAAACTACACCATGATAGAAAATGGCAATATTTTTCAAGTTGCTCTTTATACCGGATTAAGCGTAATACTTGGAATTCTGGCATTATACCTTGCAATTCACCTTATAAAAGGCTAAAACCATAATACACAAAAAAAATGCGACACCCGAAGATGTCGCATTTTTTGTTATAATGTAATTCGATAACTTCTATTAGAATGTATAACGAGCACCGAATTGCAATTGCCAGCATTGGCTTGAAGCACGGTTGTATTCCCAAGTCTTAGTTGGAGCATTACCGTTACTATCACGATACATTGTATAAGTAGGACGACCTTCTGCAGTCTTACCTGCATAATTCAAAATTGCGCCATAGTTACAAGAATTCATATCCTTGGCAACACCCCAATGAGAATTAAACAAGTTTCCAATATTCATGAAATCAAATGAAAGTTGAATCTTGTGATTAGTCTTACCTATACGGAACTTGATGTCCTGAGCTATACGGAAGTCAAAGCGATGAACAAACGGAGCACGAGCACCGTATGCTTCAGCATACTCACCCTTATGGTTCTTCAAATAAGAATCTTGATTAACAAATGCCCAGAAATCAGCTGCATTTTGAGCAGCAGTATATGTCACATTCCCATTTTTATCTTTTGTATCAGCAAAGATAATATCATTTTCATTTTTTGGAATATACATAAGGTCGGTAGAGATACCATCACCATTCATATCATTTGTCAAATAATAGCTATATCCATAAGGAGAATAACAAGTATAGAACAAATTCAAATGAGTAGTTTCGTGCAAATCGTACCCCACACTTGCGATGATACGGTCAGGAATTACGTATTGAGAACGCATCACTGTAGCGTTGTTAGGACCATCTATTGTGTAAAGACCGTTCCACGCAGAAGTTGCATTAGAACCCGGCATACCCGAAACCTCCTTAGATTCAGTATGAGTATAAGCCAACATCAAATTAAGATCCTTAACAGGTTGCGCATTCAATGTTATATTTGCAGTATAACCATAGCCCTTACTTGTATTGGTAAGCACACATGCTGTATTAATATCCTCATTGTAAACAAAGTTATCAGGATAAATCACACGGTTATCAGAACCGGCAAAACGTTCCCAAGTTTGATCTATTGGCTTAACATTATAGTTATCTAAACGTACCGCATTGATATTCTTTGTGTACATAAATTCACCGGTTACAGTGAATGGGAATGACACCGGAATTTGGTAATCAACACCTATAGAAGATTTCCACACTTGTGGCATCTTAAAATCAGGATCAATACCGCAAGGAGTTGATTGAAATGCACCTTGTTCAGGAGAGATTGTAGTTTGAGCACCTGCAATCTTAGCCATTTCATTAACATCGGTAATCATACCACCTGCAAATTTAGCTAAATCAGCAGTTGGATTTTCACTACATACATATCCATTATATTTAGTCTTGATTGTTACCATGTTTTGAACCATACCTGAGTTGGTTGGCATATTGGTAAAGAACACCAATGGAAGACGACCTGTAAACAAACCTGTACCTCCACGTACCTTCAAACTCTTATCTCCAAACACGTCCCAATTGAAACCGACACGAGGATTAACATTTACTTTACTACCCGGCCACTTACCTGTGTCAATGTGACGACCACCGTAATCTACTGCAAGAATTGCATTATTTGTCATTACATCATCATCATTGAATGCAAGAAGATCAAAACGTACACCATAGTTCAATTTAAAGTTCTTTGTAACATTCCACTCATCTTGAAGATACAATCCGTATTGATTGAAACGCACTTGCGCTGCAGGATTGGTTTCACCGTTATAACCGATAGTGAACGCAACCGATTCAGGAGCAGCACCATTGATAAAATCATCAACACTGCGGTAGCGATAAAAACCGGTACCGTTACGCATATATGAATTGTTTGCCATTTGATGTTCAAAACTCAAACCTGCCATCAACTTGTGTGCACCAAGGTTGTAAGTGAAGTTGTCGTTAATAGTAAGAATCTTATTATTTACACCATTATTATAAGTAAACAACTCATATCCAAGTGACATATATGGAGTAGGATCTTGGGTGATAGTACCATCTGAATTCACTTCATATCCACCCAAAATATCTACGAATGGGAAAATATCCGAATTGGTACCACGCATATCCTTTATACTTGTGTAAGTAACAAGTAATTGATTTGACATATTATTACCGAAACGGCTGTTCAAGTCACCTGAGAATGAGTGAACGACATTATCCATTGAATACATTGAATTAGCAAATGCCATAGACATAGCCGACATACGGTTTGCCGCACGATAACGGAAACTTGCGTCGTTAGAGTTACCGTTAGGAGCATTCCAATATTGATTCTTTGTATAGTTGTAACGCACGGCAAGTTTATGATCACGAGTTATATTCCAGTCCACACGAGCCAAGAATTTGATATTCTTTTCATCTGCGGGGAAACTAGTCCAAGAACCTGTGTTATAACCATACTTTTCTTTCACATGCTTGGATACACGTTCCAAATCAGACAATTTGGTACGTGATACATAATTATCAGCATCAGCAACACCATCTTCCGATGCTTTCCATTCAGTCGCAGTTGTAGGTATCTTTTGGTATTCAAAATTACCAAAGAAGAACAATTTATCTTTGATAATAGGACCACCGAGAGAAGCACCATATACGTGCTTACGATCCTTACCGCGATTACCCAAATCTTCACCACCGGCGCGATTACCACGCATGTCTTCGTTGTACTGATAAGTATATGCGCTACCCTTGAATGTATTAGTACCACTCTTAGTTACAGCATTAAGTCCACCACCAACGAAATTGGTTTGACGAAGGTCATAAGGAGCAATCACCACTTGCATTTCTTCAATAGCTTCAACAGAAATCGGAGTACCACCACCCGGAAGCGCATCACTTAAACCGAAATTGTTATTGAAATTAGCACCATCGACCGTAAAGTTGGTTGAACGACCATCCCCACCGGCAAAACTCATACCGCTACCTGCATATGGTGACACACGTGCAATGTCGGAAATACTGCGGTTAATAGTAGGAAGTGCATTGATTTGTGCGTTACTGATATTGGTAGTAGCACCTGTCTTTTCTGCAGCAAATTTTGTTTTTACAGCAGTTACAACTACATCATCAAGTACATTGTCTCCTGTAACCATATCAACTGTGACGTTGTAAGTTTCACCAAGTTGCAATGTAATGCCATTTACTACTTTAGTACGATAACCGATGAAAGAAACTTTCAATGTGTAAGGACCACCGGTACGCATACCTTGAATATAAAAGCGACCTTCAATATTTGCAACAGCACCATAAAGAGTTCCGGATGGATTGTGCTTTGCCTCAATAGTAGCGCCTGTTAAAGGTTCACCTTTTTCATCTACCACAATACCGCTAATAGATGAAGTCGTTACTTGTGCGCTGACGCCTAAACCAATCATAAGCATCAATGTGCAAAGCAACGTCTTTAAGTTTTTAATCATAATATAAATTAATGAAATTAATAATAAAGATGTTTATTATAGATTTACTCTCTGTTTCTTTTCACAGCGCAAAGATAGTACAAGTTTTTAACATTTCCATAACATTAAGAAACTTAATTTTAATTATTGGTGTCCGATAAAACTTTTTTGAATAAATAAAAATTAGGGCTGATTCC
>CAZTFX010000110.1:0-4041 GCA_964613095.1 uncultured Muribaculaceae bacterium
ATTCATACTATTTTTTTCCTAGGGCACCTCGAAGTGATTTCGCGGTGCTTTTTTTATAAGAGTGGAGGACCGCTATTTCGGCTGTGCCTCTATCTCAGGGTGTCAGTATAGGGCTTTCAGTACCGGGGTGTAGCTGCGGTTCTTGTCTTTTTTTGCTTCTTCTGTAGCTATATAGAGTCCTATACAGCGTGACATGAGAATGTCGTCGTGTTGTCCGTCCATTGCTCCGAAACCTCCGTTTGCCTGCTTTTCAAAAGTGCTGTATTCGTCAAGAGCCTGAGTGTCGTGTTCAATGTAGAGATTGTCTCGAAGGATACGCATTTGCGAATATATCACTTGTTCTTTTGTACGCCTGTTGGTGTGGAAGCCTATTCGTTTGGATTTTTCGGGAGAAGATGCCGACGGTTCCCGCCAATACATGTTGGGGTAGATGTCATTTATCAAGTCGAGTATATAACCGCTTCCGTCCCCTTCGGTAAATTCGGTTTCCATTGTGTTGCTTTCAATCACAAGCAGACCGTTGTGATACCAATGGGCAATTTGTGCCGCTTTCCAAGCCAACAAGTCGTGATAGGTGTGACCTCTCCATTGTGCCACGACTTCGGGTTTTCCTTCCGGGCTTAACCGGTCAATAACCGAAATCACAGAGTAGTCGGCACTATGGCTTATGCCACCGACATCGACTGTGATGATGTAACGGTTGGCTTTTGTCGGTTTTGTGCTTGCCGGCTTTTTCCACACATGCAATTTGCCTTGAGGCGTTTCGATGAATTCGATGTTTTGCAGCGCCGATTTTCCTTCACGTCCTGCACCTTCCAATTCTCCTACCCATAGGGCAGGATAGCAATCGTTGCGTAAACGTTCAATATCGGCGGGATTGAATACGTTGTGTCCGGTGTTGGCAAATGCTTCGATATCGTCGGTAGGATATTCTGCCATCATCTGGGCATGAGAGTTGTATTCTTTTCGCTTTGTGTGATACCAAGCAATCATTTCCAGAGTGAGACCTTGTTCCCATAAGTTCAGCTCATAGCTGTCCAATTCATTCCATAGTGCTTTGATATCGTTTACACTTGAACGGTAAATTTCAATCTCATACCATGGAACAAATACCGGTTGCTTGTCGCTTTGTCCGGCTTTTGCCCGCAGCCATTCGGTGTGGAAAAAGTTTCCCACACCGTTTGCCGTACTTTCCATCACAATAACCGTGAGAGGGAGTAAAGCAATGGAACCGCACACTGCACGTACAACGTTTTCGGGGCTTTTTTGAGCTGTGCTGCGCCAAAAAGCCACTTCTGTGAGGTGTGCCATAGCAATGTCGAAGCCACGAATTGATTCTTGGCTTTCGGCACTGCCTGTGATTACAAGGCAATCGCGTCCGGTGATTTCACTCACGTTACGGCTTTTTTCAAACGGACGAAAAGCCATAGATTTATCACATTCGTTGAATATTTCGGGATATTCTTTCAGCATGCGGTTGTAAATTCCCTTTATGGCTGAAGATGTGTCTTTCAGGTGACCGCAAATGAGACTGTTCCAGTGTGTGCAATGCACAAGCTGAATCCAAGCCATGTAAATCTGAATCAATGTAGAACCTCCCCATTGCCTTGCTTTCAACATTATGAGGCGAATGGGTTTTCCTGCAGTGCGCATGTCTTCAAGCAGAGCAAGAACCCGGCGTTGCGGAGCATTGAGGGTGAACGGTATGCTGCGTGCCGATACTTTATCTTTTATGGTTACGCACCGAGCACACCAAAATTCGAAATCGTAGCGAATTCGAACTTGATCGACGTCTTCCATTGCGTCATATTTGCCGATGTTATGGTTTCGTAGCATGCTTGTAGGCAGGAAATAGATGTTTCCGTTGATATTGCGTGCTTCTCGTTTGCCGTAACATCCTATACCTGTAATCGGGTCATATCGGGTAATCAAAGCCTTGTTGCGACGTGTGTTTTCGGCTTTGATTTCTTGTAAGTCAAAATTTTGTGTGTTTTTCATAGAAATTATATAAAGATAATGTGTGCAAAGATAAAATGCAACTTATCGAGGTTTTATTATTAAAAAGGACAAAAGGAGAGGGGAGTGAGTTAGGGATTAGGAGTTAGGAATTAGGAGTTAGGAATTAGGAGTTAGGAGTTAGGAGTGCGGAATCACAATTTATGTACGAAAACAAATAATATCATATATGAGAAGGTTGGTATTTGATGAAATGGTTGCGTGGAAAAAATTGTGGTTTAGTATAAAAAAGTGAGTTCTTAGCTTGTTTTTATTGAAATTTTACTATTTTTGTGCTGAGGTAACTGAAGAATGAATTAGTAAATAAAAATGCGGAATGTGTTGAATAACATATTAAAATATTTGCCTGAGTGTGGAGTTTGTATACACACACACACACACACACACACACACACAAATCATTGTATTATAGGCAAAAACGCCTTTTGGTGATTGAAAATATGCGGCGTGCATAGCTTTCGGGGCTATGTGCGCCGCCTTGTTTTAATTTCAATAAGTCCTATAGGGCTAATTAGCCCAATTAGCCTAATAAGCCCAATAGGTCTAATAAAATTCTTTAATAATTCAAAATCAAAAGATAAGATATGAAAAAAGTACTGTTAAATTTTCTGCTTGTTCTCTCGATGGTTATGCCTTTGCAAGCTGTTGAGACCGATTCTCACGACAACCGATTGTATATCACGGTGGGAGAAAGCAGTGACCTCACCCAAGTGCCTTTAACGCTTCACTTGGAGAACCCCACAATTGCCATAACGGCAGTGGAAGTATATTTCAGCGTTCCCGAGGGAGCCGTAATCAGTACCGGCACGCTTGACGCTACTCGCTGCACTGCCGCCCACGAACTCACTGAGGGTGAAACCTCCGGCGGTCATTTCGTCTCTATCGTCACTCCCGATCTTGAACCGATTACCGGCACAAGCGGAGCCATTTGCTCTTGGACTTGCGACCTGTCGAGTCTTGCCGATGGCGACCACACGATTACAGCGTCGGGTATGTTTGCCGTAGGAGTTGAGGGAGATGAAGTGACGAGCTACACAGCTCAAGACCAAAGCGAGGCATTCACCAAAACCGGAGACACAATGACCGGAATCGATGAGGTTAAATCCGACAAAGGTGTACTTGAAATCTACAACCTTCAAGGCATACGCTTGAAAGCGCCTCAAAAGGGGGAAATCAATATTATAAACGGTAAAAAAGTGATTTTATGAAAAAGCGACTTACAACAATATTGAGTACCATAGCACTGTGTTGTGCTGCGGCAACGGCAAGCGAGGCAATCCCTGCCGACACCAACGGCGACGGCACAGTGGATAAGGCTGATGCCACACTTATCTACGGTTACATTCTCGGCACGGCAGACGCCACAGTCACCACCACCCAAGTAGATGTGAACAGCGACGGCAAAGTCAACACCGCCGATGTGGTGGAAGTTTACCGCACGATTATCCGATTAGGCAATGTAAATGTCGGTGATTGGATCAACGGTGGCACTATCAATGGTGGCGAAGCGGAAGAACAATAAAATACGTAGAGACGAAGCATAATATTCGGCTCAAGCGTTCTTTGACATATTGATACAGACGAGAGAAAAAGAAAAAATGCATATAATTAGACGATCAACCGACAAAATGTATTAAAAACTGTTGGTTGCAACCGACAAAATTGTTACTTTTTGCACTGTAACAAACGATATGCACATGAAAAGACTTTTTGAAAAATCGCGTGCAAAGGCGGCAGAGGTACCAACTTATTATGTCCGTCGCATTCACGAAGATATAGCTTGGGACGCTTTCGTTTGTGTCTATATACGAGAAGTTATAAAAACAGATAAAAACAAAAAATAATATTAAATAATGATCAATATGAAAATAAACAGATTTTTTCAGACGGTGACACTTTCATCTGTCATCTTTGCTCTTTCCACTTTAATTTCTTGCTCCGAGCAAGAAATCGAGTCGCCAGACTCGATGAAGGACACCCCCATCACCCTGAACGTGACAACCAGTGACCTGATTGCCACCCGTG
>CAZTFX010000111.1:0-4039 GCA_964613095.1 uncultured Muribaculaceae bacterium
AAGAAACTTGTAGGTAAGCGTCGTCGCTTGTTGGATTACCTAATCCGCACCGATATCAACCGTTACCGTGCAATCATCGCTAAGAAAGAGCTTGGTATCCGTAAGTAATCCTTTCGATACCAAAGGTAATCAGAAACAACAAAAAGCTATCGCACTTGCGATAGCTTTTTTACTTTAATATTTTAACTATTGAATTAAACCTCTATGTTTTTAGGAAATAGTTTCAATTAACAGCATAAACATCAAAATATAAGTCATTGAAAACGCCAATAGCAATCCACAAAGTTAAAAAACACTAAAACCACACAGAATTATTCAAAAAAAAAAAAAAAAATGCAAAGAAAATAACTAAATTTGCAAAAAGATTACATTGGCAGTAGACTTAATGAGGTTCAAGACTACATGCTAATAATAAATTGCATTTATAGAACCTCACTTAAAACAATAATCACATGAAAAGAAAATTTTTATTAGCATTATTCGCTATGCTACTATGGTTAATTCCGCAAAATTTACATGCTGAAACATGTCGAGTTTGTGGTGGAAGTGGGAAAAAATATGTTCCGGGTGTGTCCACATTCGGAATATCGACTAAGAAAGTAACATGTCCAAGCTGTGGAAAAACATATACACAAGGAAGCAGCCATTTGTGTAAGTGTACAGCATGTAATGGAACAGGCGATAATGGAAGAGTTAGGACTAGGACTAAGAGTAAGACTATGATGAAAAATGGATCCTCTCGACAAGAAAAAGCTGCTGCTAATGCTACTTATTCAAATGATCCAAGCTTCCTAATAAATCAAACTAGTGTAATAATACCTTAAACTACCACACCACCATCACTTTCAAATAAATCAAAGAAATAGATAACATAAAGTGAATAAATTACTTTATAGCTGATTTATGATTTTCAATCTTTAGCTCTGCCGCAACAGAGTTAAAGATTGAAGCATATCTACTAAACATAAAACAAATCATCATTCTATGGGAACAAATAGTTATAATAAAGCAAATTTGGAAGAATGTATCAAAATCCTTTTTAAGAATGTCGAAACCGAGCTTGAAACAAAACACAATTTCAAAGAAACTTTCAATTATGCTATTGAAAAAGACATTCCAAAAACAATTAGAATATTTTCACGCTGGGATAATGACGAAGATTGTTTCAGTGCTACATCATTATCATTTTGGCGCATTGAGGGTTCAAAACTCCTAATAGAATTAGCTGTTTATGCCAGATATTCAGGTTACAAAGCGACTAATGTAGTTGGTTCATGTTCTACGCCCGATGAAGTTTTTGAATGGATAAAAGATACAAAATCAATATTAGAGTGTATTGAATCAGCAAATGAACTGATTTCAATGCTAGAATAACATGAGTTCAATATAAAACACAACAACGCAACTAATCCCCAACATTATATTACTAGAAAGGGGCTGTGCCAAAATTTTTCATTTTTACACAGCCTCTTTTTTCCTGTCTATATGTGTTTCACAGAGTCATTACGGCAGCTCCAGAGTCACGATTGTGAAGTGTACGTTTCTTTGTCTTTCCAAACAACTTTCCAAATACCACATTATATCTCACCGATAATGTTATCATATTGGCATTATCCTTTATATAACAATCGCTATAACCCGGATTAATACTTGACAAATTCCATACAGGATACCTTGTTCCATAAGAATGGAACAACAACATTCCAGATACTCTAAATAACCAATTTTTATGATGATATCCGACAGTTACACTTGAATATGGCTCCGTTTTACTCACAATTTCTCCTGAAAGTGTTTTAAATGGTAATCTATATCCGATCTGTGTAATCCATTTTCCAAAATAACCTGTCATACTCAAATTCACTCCCACACTGTTCAATGAATGTTTCCAGTCGGTTCCTTTCGTTTGATAACGATTATATAATGTCTCTAAGCGAGCTGTTAAGTGTTTATCCAATACTTCATTCAATGTAAATATCAATCGTGCCTCATAGTTAAGACTATTATCATAATTCATTGTGCGTTTCAAGAACTTACCATCACCTTTATAGGTCAACATATCATACAACGGATTTATTGCATAATTCAATGTATTTATAAAAATGACTCCCACTCTCTTCGTGATGTTGGTTGAAAGAGCCAATCGGTTGCTTAGATAGTGTCCTACTTTCAAATCGGGATTTCCTGTAATAGAAATATAACCATCACTCGTTTGTTCCAATGTAGTAAGACCGGCAAGACTAGGCAACATAGGATTATAACTTGCTGTATAGGCAATATATAGATTCTTTATAGGAGACCCGGCAAAACTCAAAGAGGATATATTACGAGCAAATTCTCTTCTATTTCTTTCACTTTGCATTTTAATGTATTTCAAACCTGTTCCTATATTAAGGCTCATTCTACCCACTTTTTGTGTAAAGTTAAGATAAGCATAATTATCATTACGTTCCAACGTTGTCATATAATCATTGATGACATATTCATTTTCCGATTTAGACAATTTATTTTGGAAACCCACCGACACTGACGTATTTGGTGAAAAATTTTTCACATAAGATATTTCACTAATTAATGATTTATGATCGGTATTCACCTTAGACGGATAAGAACTTTCTTTCCCCGCATCAAATACATCGTTATAGGTTCGTTCATACCCTTGATCGGAAACAGAGCCAACGACTTGAACTTCAAATGTGTGACCTCCAGCCCATTCTTTCTGAATATACAAATCTAAAGAAGGATTATACACATAAGTTCTATTACTTGTCACACGATTATAATTACCGGCATAAGAATCTTCCACATATCCCGATTCTTCGGCATGACGCGTATAGAAATCATTTTTGAATGTAGCCGAGAAATACATAGTCTTATCATGACGATAATTATAACCCACATTTATATCATGCATATTGTAATCAAACGGAGAGTTACTGCCCGCTTCTTTCAAGTCCACCCTGAAATCATCGGCAATATAACTTTCTTCATTGTCGATTATACGTTCATTATAATCTCGTAGGTTTAATGAATAATCCAAAGAAAATTGTGATTTACCTTGATTATAAGTCACTCCGGCATTAGCATTTACAAAACAGGCTGTAACTCCACTCAGAACATTTGTATAAAATGTTCCACCGGCAGCTTTAGGATCTTTCAAATATATGTAAATCACACCCGAAGCACCACTGTTTGCATATTTCATCGGTACACTCATGCTATATTCCATTTTCTTGATATTCTTTGGTAAAATCGCCCTTAAATCTCGTACCGATTTCTTAACTCCATCAATAATTATTATAGGTGAACCGTTATAAACAGATATCGATTGATTCAATTCATCTACAAACAAACCGGGAAATGGCTGTTGATTAAGTAATGAGAAAAAATCGTAACTATGCTTGAGTTGTGTAGCTGTGGGATAAGCAATGATTTTATCACCATTATATTCCACCTGACGTTGCTCCACCTTTATTTCCCTAAGGAGTTTCGCATTAGTGTGAATGCGTACCGTACCTATATTACCCACCTCATACTCCTTAGTAAAAGGCATATAACCAATACAATGTGTTTTTAACAATACATGCTTAGCCTCACATGGTATCACAAAATCACCATTGGCATTGGATACCCCACCGGTAATGAAAGTAGTATCTACCGGATTAAATAGTTGGACATTGGCAAATTCTACCGGAGCCATATTCTCATCTACCAATCTACCTTTCATTTTATTGGGTTCTTTTTGCCAACATTCAAGGTAGATATTATTCTCAACCTTTATCACTCTTATAGGATAAAAACCTACTATCTTAAAAATAGCTTCCATCACCGATTTCTCTTTAACCTGAGCAGTAACGGTAAATTCTTCCAGTTCATTAAAGATAAAATTGATATTACCTTCTGTATATATTTCATCAATTTCACGTAACACATCAGGCATTGGCACATCATGATAATTTTTGATTACATTTTGAGCCGACACATTTATGGGAGGTTCTATAAATTCAATTTACCATTAGCGAGTAGTCAGAACCTCATT
>CAZTFX010000112.1:0-3847 GCA_964613095.1 uncultured Muribaculaceae bacterium
TATCCGTTGAAAGGTTTTCGCCCGGCAATACCTTATGCCCATATCCTACATACGGGTTATCAGAAGATTTTGATAATCCATATTATCCAAAGTCAAACATTATCCAAAGTCAAACATTATCCAAAGTTGGTAACATCCTTTATACTATTCATCTGACTTGGCGTTATTTTTATTGATAAATTACTTTTGATAATAATTGATTCTCTAATATAATAATGAGGTAACCTTTACTATATTTATATATAGAACATTAACAATTATAAGATTTAGAATTTATGGATAAAAAAGGCTACGCTATTGATTGGCTTATTGCCAAATGTTCAGAGAAAATGAAAGAGGCTGGTTATTCTCATGCATGTATTAGTGTTCATGTTTTAAGATGGAAACTTCATCTTAAACCGTACATGGAACGAAATGGTACAAATGTCTATGAATCTGAATTGGGACGGAAATTTCTGATGGAGAAACTTCCGTCCTTACCTTTCTCCTCTCAAAAGAGATTCAAAAGAAGTATTCGCATTATTGAATCATTTATAGAGAAAGGAGATATTCCCAAACACACCCAACGTTCACCAGTTCATCAATTGAATGGTAAAATGGGTAAAGTTGTACAAGAATATCTTGACTACAAACTCTCCCAAAGATGTACAATGACAACGGTTGAGAACTATAAAAGATTGTTGTCATATTTTATAACCTCCTTGAACATAAAAGATAAATATGATATAACAGAAATTTCTGAAAGTGACGTATTGGAGTTTATGTCAGTCAAAGAATCTCGGCAAGCAAGACACACGACAATGCGTCAATTTTACGAATTTATGAATAAACAATATCCTGATGCTCCCAATTATCTATATCTATTTGAATTTATTCATCAACCCATTAGAGAAAAAGTCCCATCAACATATACCAAAGAAGAAATTGAGGTTATAGAGTCTTCTGTAAATAGAAGTGGAGATATTGGTAAACGAACATATGCTATGCTTCTTTTGTCTTCAAGACTAGGCTTACGCATTTCAGATATCATCGGCTTGAAATTCGACAATATAGATTGGGATAAATCGTTGATAGTATTAAAACAAGCCAAAACGGGTAATCCCATTGAACTACCTCTACTTAAAGATGTAGGTGAAGCTATAATTTCATATTTAAAGATACGTCCAAAGTGTAATGTTAAAGAAATATTTGTCACGCACACTTCTCCGATTACGAAAATGAATAGATCTGGCGCAGCACGATTAATATCTAATGTAATCATAAAAAGTGGTATCAATAACAATGGTCGCAAGCATGGCCCGCATTCTATGAGATTTTCTCTTGCCAGCAGAATGCTTGAGCAAGGGGTAAGTCTTCCGATAATATCTGAATCTCTTGGGCATAGTGGGAATGATGTGACCATGAATTATTTACGCATTGACCTACAGTCTATAAGTCGTTGTATACTTGACGTTCCACCTGTAAATGAAAAATTCTATGAGCAACAAAATGGTACATTCTTCATATAAGAATAAGTTTAACAGTATATTCTCACCTTACATAATACGTTTTTTGGAAACGAAAGAAGCTACAGGAGCAAATGTTGAAAGTTTTATTCATCCGTTACGTGAATTTGACCGTTTTGCAATATATGCAAATTTAACATCAACTTGTGTCAAACAAACAGATTTTGAACTGTGGAGAAATTATATAACCGGAAAGACCGCAAGTACAATCTATCATAAATTTTGTATCGTAGGGCAATTCCTTCGCTATATGGCAAAATTGGGCATTCAATGTTATATCCCTATCTATCCAAGAAAGCCAAAGAATCACTATGTACCATATATATTTTCAAAGGATGAACTGGCTAAAATATTCAAAAACGCTGATGAACTATGTTTTATTAGACGAGATTTTCACAGTCACATATTTGTGATACCTGTTTTGTTAAGAATACTCTATTCTACGGGAATGAGAATAGGAGAAGCAAGCAATCTTGTAAATAGTGATGTAGATATGGTCTCACGTACAGTTATTGTAAGGAATCCAAAGAACAAAAGAGACCGTCAACTTCCGATACCTGATTCATTATATAATGTCTTGCAACAGTATATAATGAAACGGAATAAACTTCCTATCCATAATGCAAATAATCCCAACAAGCCTTTTCTTATCTCATTATCTGGGAAACCTATTACAATCTCGGTATCTCGACATTAGTTTCTTAAAATCTTGGAAATGAGTCGGATTGATTATGTGCCTAGGGTTGGCCCTCGAATACACGATATTAGACACACATTTGCTGTTCATGCCCTTGACAAACTGGCAAAAGACGGTTTGGATATGCATTGCTGTTTACCTATTTTATCAGTTACTCTTGGGCATAAATGTGTTAGCGATACGGAATATTATGTACGTATTACAAACCAGGTTTATCCAGATTTATCAGAAACAACATCTGCAATATCAGAATTTATTTTCCCAACTATTTCAAAAATGTAACACCCATGAAAGGACAAGAAATACCATTGGCAAAATTTATAAGTTCCTTTTTCACATCATATTTGTCAGCTGAAAGAGGGGTTAGTCCACATACAATACGTTCATATGCCAAATCAATTGCGTTGTTTATTGATTATATAGAACGTTTTAAGGGTATCCATATCAAGAATATATCTACCGCCCATTTAAATAAAACGAATGTCCTTGATTTTCTTGATTGGATGGAGAAATCCAAAAGTATTACGATACAAACACGAAATCAAAGATTAGCTGCAATACATTCTTTATGTAAGTACCTACAACATGCGGATATTATACACATTGCACGTTGGCAAGAGGTATTATCCATTAAATCCAAAAAAGCACGACCTAAACCTATGTCATATATATCGATAGAAGGAGTTAAACTCTTATTGGAACAAATACCTACAGATAATATACATGGCAGAAGAAATCTTGCCATGTTCGCCTTATTATATGATACTGGTGCTCGTGTACAAGAACTAATTTCACTTCGCCCTTGTGACATACACTTAGAATCTCCAGCGTATCTTGTTTTACAAGGAAAAGGTAATAAGAATCGTGCAGTTCCTCTTCAAGAAAAACAAATTAAGATTCTGCGTAGCTATATAGATGAGAATCGACTCTATAGAAGCGAATATCAAACAGAACCACTATTTAAGAATCGAAATGGCACACGTCTTACAGGAGCCGGCATAACATATTTACTGATGAAATACGTTTCACTTGCTCACGAAAAGAATCCTAATTTAATACCAAAACGATTATCCCCACATTGCCTTCGTCATAGTAAAGCGATGCATTTACTTCAATCTGGTGTTAATTTAATTTATATACGAGACATCTTAGGGCATGTTTCAATCTTAACGACAGAAATTTATGCTCGTGCAGATTCTAAACAGAAACGAGATGCTCTGGAAACAGCTTATCAAGATGTAATACCAACAGACAAGGAAGAGAAGTCACCTATATGGGAGTCAGATAACTCACTTCGAGAATGGCTTAAAAGTCTTGGTACTCATTCAAATTAAGTGTACAATTTAGACAATCATTATAGTGTTAAGATGTGGCTGCGTGAATCTACATCCACCAAAGCCACATCTTTATTACTTTAATGTTGGGTATTTTATTATCAAAAGTCTCAACCCTTTATTTTGTTGTGGTTCAAATGAGTATAATTCACACTTTGGATAATGTTTGACTTTGGATAATACGGATAATGTTCGGCTTTGTTATGTAGTCCCTCAAATTGCTTGATTACCGAAATCGCCCTTTCAAACGGAGGCTGTTCGCTGATCACCTGTGCCGACAAACTGCCTGCCGTTATCATAAGGCTGCATAC
>CAZTFX010000113.1:0-3810 GCA_964613095.1 uncultured Muribaculaceae bacterium
ACAAGACTGTGGTCTATTATTACGACACAACTGCACTCGGTGCTAACTATGCCGTAAATGACCAAGACTTTCATTGGGTGGTGTGCCACGAGTTCGAGCGTCATGGGTGGCAAGTGGAAGATGTCTATCTCGGCAACCCTATGCGACACGATGAAAAATACCTCTTGATAAATCAAGGTTTTGCAGGGAAGCAAAGGCTAATGCCATTTTTCAACCGTCAGAACAACGATGACCTTGTTCTTGCTGTTCAAAGTGCCGGTGTTTCTCGTGGTCGCAATGGTTTTCGCAAAGATAAAGGTGGCGGAAAGTTAGCAGAAACTGAAGAGGACTTATTGCAACACAGAACTGATGGCACTGACGCATTTGACACACTTTATATAGGGTGTGAAAAGTTTCCTCATAGAGAGATTATACCTTATACTTCGAGTGGAGTGTTATGATAATCGAATAAAAAAAACTAAACCGATAAGTTGCATTTTTTCGTTTTTTATTTCTAACTTTGCATCATCAAAATTGTTTATAAGATGAAGTTTGTTAGGATAATTGAGAAGTATGATCACCTTTGGGCTGTAAAAGCACAAGACAAGGAGGCTGATGAACTTACCATATTGTTCCGTAATTGGACTAATGGTGAATATCTTCTTGATTTCTTTATGGAAAACTTCAAGGATTTGAAAGATTTTTTTCATATTGAACGCATTGACCAAGCTGTTTCTGATACATTTGAAGATGTAGAAGCGTTACAAGAACTTGTTCTTGTATTTCCATATACTGAACAACTTGACGAACTTTTCAAACCATTAGACATTACGGACACTCGTGTTCGTGAATTAAGTAGAGAAAAAGCAAGAAATTGGGACAGAGAACGACACGCAAGTAGGCTTCGAATATATGCTATCAGACTTGAACCAAATGTATATGTAGTTACAGGAGGAGCAATTAAACTCACTCGTACAATGCAAGATAGAGAGCATACATTGGTTGAACTTGAAAAACTTAATCGTTGCAAAGCATATCTCAAGGCTAATGATGTGTTTGATAAAGACAGTTTTGTAGAATTTACTAATGAGGAAAATTGATTATGGCAAGTAAAGCAATTAAATTCTTAGAAGCTCACATGAGCGAATCGCCCTCTCGATTTGTTGAGGAGGCAAATTGGCGTAAAGAAAATGCGAGCTGGCTCAAATGGTCAAGACAACTCGCAATTACACTTATTGGCTATATGCAAGATAATGACTTGAAACGAGCAGATCTTGCGAAGCGATTGGAAGTTAGTCCGCAATATGTCAGCAAATTGCTTTCAGGGACAGAAAATCTTTCTTTCAAAAGCATTGCTAACATTGAAGAAAAATTGGGCATTAGTTGTTTTGAAACAGCATTTGCTTGAAAAATCGTATACGAAATAATGGACTGGGGTGTCTCCGGTTGGCCGCAAGGAGTTGTTGGAGAAATCCGGCAACTCTGCTTTTTTATTACGAACTCTTTTACGAACACTTTAGGCGAGGTGCTGTAAAACAAAAAAGAGGAATGATTATTCGCTCCTATTTTTTTACGGTTCTTTATTGATGTTTTTGTGCCATTTGCTACATTTTTGTCAGTACAAAGGTAGCGCGCCCCTATGGAATGTAGATAGAAATAAATGCTTGACACAGTTAAATTTACACTACCTATCTATAGCGTTTATACACTAAAGATACAAAAAAATGGTACATATACAAGGCGTTATCTTGATATGTACCAATTTTATTACACTTGAATCACATGAGACACTTTTTCAGTGCTCTCGAAAAATCCCCCTTTTTTATTTTCTGCCCCACACGCATTGCTCGATGACATCTTCACTTACGCCCGCCTCTTTTAGTCTATAAGCGATTAATTTTTTATCATCATGCAATTTGTTTTCTTCATAAATTTTCTTAACAAAATATTGTATCGCCTTTTGTATTCGGCACAGTCCATCTTGCGTATTTATGTCGATTCCACTAAATGGACTCCGGTCTTTATGTAGCGACAAATAGTACACCCCACCAATTATTAATGCCGTTAATGCTGCGATATCGACACCTTTGTCGTGAAACACAATCTCAAAATCTTTTACTATTGGGGATATGTGGATTTCTCTCAGCATTGCCGTTCTTGTCGTTGTGCTGTTGCCACAAGCGACCTCCCAACGAAGCAATTCCAACATTATAGAATCTTTGTTCAATTCCAGTAATAACTGTTGAAATATTTCGGACATGCCGTCTTCACTCATTATTGGGTGTTTCAAGTCTTTCAGAACGTCACTAAACCAATAGTCATAATTCTTTACAAACTCGTTCAAAAATGTTTCCAAGTTGTTATATCTTTTATAAAACACAACCGGCTCTATTTTTGCACGTTTTATTATGTCCGTTACCAATACATTAGAGAATCCATCTTTCCTAATCTGTTCCTCTGCTGCATTATTTATGCATTCAATCAGATTAGCTTTAGTTCTTCTTGGTCTTCTTTTCTTTTCTTCTGCCATATTTCTAAAATGGTATTGATTTTCGTATCTTCTTTAATGTTTCCACCAAATGGTCAAGTTGCCATTTTTCGTGGGTAGCCAATAGACTCACTCGTAGTCTTGTTTCTTTTGTTCTTACCGCAGGGTAAGTTATTCCGCTTACAAAGATACTGCTTTTATGTAATTCATCTGTTATTTCGTAGACCTTTCTGTTGTTTCTAACCATAATGGGGAATATGGGCGACTCTGAATGACCGATGTCAAACCCTTCTTCTGTCAATCGATTTCTTAAATATTTTACGTTGTCCCAAAGTTTCTCTCTAATTTCCGGTCGCTCTTTGATTAACTCCATAGCTTTCAGGATTGAACCGGTTACCTGTGGAGATATAGCAGCAGAAAAAACATTGCTATCTGCATAAAACCGCAAATATTGAATCAGGTCTTTTGACGCGGCTACAAATCCGCCAACACAACCGAAAGATTTGCTAAAAGTACCTGTTATTATATCAACCTTTCCCAAACAATTGAAATGTTCGCATGTACCTCTGCCATTATTACCCATTACGCCGATTCCGTGAGCATCATCTACCATTAATAGAACTCCGTATTTCTTACAAATCTCAATATATTCGGGTAACTTGGATAGAACGCCGTCTTGTGAATAAACGCCGTCTATTATTACGAGTTGTGTGTTATACTTGCCGACATCCTTTTTCAATGCCATTTCCAAATATTCTATATCATTATGGCCAATTGGCTTTACATTTGTACCAATTAATTCGCTGGTGGCACTCGTGTGAATATATGAATCGGTGTACGCTATATCATTTTTGCCCAAGATTGCTCGCAAGAGTCCGGCATTTGCCCCAAATCCTAATGAAAATAAAATGGCATCTTCTTGTCCGACAAACTCAGCAATGGATTTTTCCAATTTTTGATGCAAGTCTAAATATCCGCCTATTGCTTGAGCGGCACATGCGCCTGTGCCATATTTTCGCAATGCTTCAATTCCGGCATTTATTGTTTCTTTTCTTTGTTACATTCCAAGATAGTCGTTAGCAATAAATGAAGAAACAGGAACGCTACTGTTTTCTATTTGCATTGTTGAGCTAACTCCTACATTGGATTGAATCCAATAACTTTTACTATCGAATTGTTTCATCTGATTAATATAATTCTTAAAATCAGATACAATTGTCACTATATCCTTTTGCGGAGATAGGTTGAAATCTTTTAAAGAATAAAATTTATCTTCCATATAAAAAGATTATTTTTGGAATAATCTAATAATCCGCTAAGAATAAAAAGTTTATGCGGAAAGT
>CAZTFX010000114.1:0-3605 GCA_964613095.1 uncultured Muribaculaceae bacterium
AGCAACTTGAATTTAACTTCAATTCTGATTAACATATATTAGTAGACACTAGTGATATCTTTTATCAGCTTTTTGCTCTCCGTGAATCGAATATTTTGCAAAAAAATGAATTTTATAGTTTTACAGTTTTTTAAAAACTCCTTGCTTAAAAATAGAAACTGTGCCAAAATCTTGAATTTTGACACAGCCGCTTTTCAACGATATTTAAATAACTTTATCCCACGAACTCGATAATTGGTTGTCCGGCAGCAATCACTTCACCTTCCTTAACCAATATACGTTTCACTGTGTAATCTCCATCACTTTCGATTTCGTTTTGCATCTTCATTGCTTCATACATCAACAATGATTGACCCTTCTTTACCTTATCTCCCGGTTTAACGTGAAGTTCTATCACAGTACCTCCCATTGGAGCTGTAAGAGTAGGACCGGTCACAGGACCTTCTTCAACTTCGGTAGCATTTGGATCAACAAACTCAATCATTGGTTGACCTGATTGTACAACTTCACCCGGTTGAACCAAAATGCGTTTTACTGTGTATTCACCATCACTTTCGATTTCGTTTTGCATCTTCATTGCTTCATACATCAACAATGATTGACCCTTCTTTACCTTATCTCCCGGTTTAACTTTGATTTCTACAACTGTACCACCCATAGGAGCATTAAGAGTAGGACCGGTTACAGGACCGTCAGCAACAACTTCAGCAGCCTTTTCTTCAACAGCAGGTGTAGCAGTTGCACCGCCGGCAGCTGCAAATTCTTCAGCACGACGATTTTCCAAGAATGTCTTGGCAACTGTTGGAAGAAGTTCTAGAAGTAAATATTCTTGATTATCTTTAGCCAACTTCACATTGCCATATTTTGCAACAACAGGATTTTCAGGACTCTTATAAGAATTCACATCGTAAGGTACTTCTTGAGCACTGCCTGTGATTTGTTTGCGGAATTCAGGATCGATAGCAACCGGAGTTTTACCGTATTCACCCTTAACTAGAGATACAAATTGATTGGAAGTATTCTTATAATCAGGTTGACCAGCCTTACGACTCATTGCCACCATCACAGCCTGACTACCCACGATTTGACTTGTAGGAGTTACCAATGGCACAAGACCTGCGTCACGACGAACCTTAGGAATAAGTTTCATTGCGTCTTCAAGTACATCTTCAGCCTTTAATTGACGAAGTTGAGCCACCATATTTGAATACATACCACCCGGTACTTCAGCATGCTTAACAATTTCATTTGGTTTTGGGAAGTTGAAATATGCTTCGATTGAATGACAAGCAGCAAGAAGAGCAGCTTCATCATTAGCCTTAGCAGCAGCAATAGCCTTATCAAATTCAGCATCTATTTCAGCAGGAAGAGTATCTTTCAATGGGTCGAATGGTTTCGGGAAGTTATCCTTATGCAAATCAAAGTCACGAAGACTTTCACGCGCGCCCTTCAATTCTTCACGAATCTTACCTACGGCTTCCATATTAACTTCTACTTCTACTCCAAGTTTCTGAGCGAATACATAGATAAGTTCTACGGCAGGAGCAGCCGAACCTTCGCCAAACCACCATATATTAGTGTCTAGGATGTCAACATCATGCAAAATAGCCATCAAGCCCGAAGCAAGACCATATCCCGGAGTACAGTGTGTATGGAAATCAATAGGTACATTCACTGCAGCTTTCAAGCGTGGCATAAGAGTTGCAATACGAGCAGGATTTACAAGACCCGCCATATCTTTCAATGTGATAATCTTGGCACCAAGTTTTTCGTAACCCTTAGCTTTTTCAACGAAATAATCGTCAGTAAATATTTTCTTAGGTTCTTGAAGAACTTTCTTCTTTGTTTTAACGATTTCTTTTTTTCCTAATAATTTAGCAAAGAATCCGCTAGCTGGAACTTCTTCCTCTACTTCCACTTCAACCTCTATGGCTTCATCTTTAGGGTCAACGGTATAACATACAGCTCCATCAGGAATTCCACCCAACTTATTGATAATTTCGACCGATTCTTTCACATTGTCAAGGTCATTAAGAGCATCAAAAATACGCATAATACCTAAGCCATTGGCAATCGCTTCTTTATAGAATCCTTCAATTACAGTAGTTGGATAAGGTACATAACCGAATAGGTTTCTACCACGAGACAAAGCAGTCAAATAAGACTTACCTTGGATTTTGTCGCTGATTGTTTTAAGACGTACCCACGGACTTTCATCCAAATAACGCATTACAGAATCAGGTACTGCACCACCCCATACTTCCATAGCATAGAATCCGGCCTCCAAATAGTAAGGAAGCAACTTGTCAATGCTCTTTTGACTTAGACGTGTGGCAAACAGCGATTGTTGTCCATCACGGAGTGTAAGATCACGGATTTTTAGTTTCTTAGTCATAACACAAGATTTTTATTGAAACAAATTAATTCAAGATTAACATTATTAATTTCACAAAGTTATATTATTTTGTTTTGAAAGCAAAAAAAAAGCGTATTTTTGCACTTCGAAAACCAAAATATTTTATTTTTATGTTCAATTTTTTCAGGAAAAAGGAAAATATCAAGTTACCATACCACACCGATGTTCATAATCATATACTTCCGGGAGTTGATCATGGTGCAACCGACATAGATAATGCAATCGAACTTATCAAAGCCCAAATGGATATGGGTATTACTCGTTTTATACTTACATCGCACATCACACAAAGTACTTTTGAGAACACTCCCGATACCATCAATGCTGCTTTTGATATTTTCAAAGAAGCTATCAACAAATCAGGGCTTGACATACAACTTCATGTATCGGCAGAATATCGTTTAGATGAATTTTCATTGGAACAATTCAAAAACAACAAGTTTCTTCCCATGCCACAAGACCATCTTTTGCTTGAAAATGCTTTTCAACAAGAACGTCTTGATCTTGACGAAATTCTCTTTGATGTACAATTAAAAGGTTTCACTCCCATAATGGCACATCCTGAACGTTTTCATTATTACGCAGTGAGGAAAGACCGTTACAAACAGCTTCACAATGCCGGTACATTATTTCAAGTTAATTTATTGTCGTTTGCCGGCTATTTTGGAAAAACAGCGAGAAGTAATGCCGAATGGCTTTTAGAAAACGATTTTATCGACTTCCTTGGCAGTGATATGCACAATATGCAACATGCAGGCATTTTAAAAGAATATATACAATCAAAAGATTTCCGCAAAATAGCAAAAAAACTAGAAGGCAGACTTCTTAATGATAAATTGTTTTTGTAATATATTCAAATTACTGCATAGCTTTATCTTTCATACTAAAAAACAACGTGAATTCTTACATCGAACTTATTCACTTACAAAAACTTCTGTATATGTCACATTTCCCAATGAATTCAACCATTGTATAACCATCATTTTACCAGAAAGATATAAAAACTCAATATTAAAAGACATTTTCCCTTGTCCATAGCCATAATATCCACAGTAATTTAAGAAACGACCGTTCATTCGCTTTTTAGCCTGTTCTTTATAACTGAAATTAATATCCAATCTGTCGGATAGTTTATGGGAGGTTCTATAAATTAATCCATTGTTAATCAGTGTATTATTTGTATATTTGT
>CAZTFX010000115.1:0-3529 GCA_964613095.1 uncultured Muribaculaceae bacterium
CCTGTTCAGACTTACAAAGATATATGCTTAGACACATACTTTTGCTACTGAGCCAGAAATGTTATTATTAGCTAAAACAAGTGCTTTGTCTAATAATGATTTTACAATTTCTATAGATTCTTTTTCATGCGCATATTTTTCTTCAGCTTGTGTCATAGCCTCATTTACGTACTCACCAAAGGAATCTCTTGTAGGATGCATATCTATAGCAAGACAATAAATAATATGCGACATAATATATGCAGGAATGTATCCAAGTGGATGCTTATGTGTCAATTTTGCTGCATCTGCCGATAGTTCATCCAGTACTGCAACGTCTTTTATGCGGTTTTGAGAAATACCATATAATGGGATAGGTGCAATACGCATAATACCTCCACAACCTTTACTATTATTCATAGGTTCACGACCCTGCATTATTGTTTCTAGCGCAGAAATACATGTTTGTCCTGGAGCTCTGCGAATATTTAACTCTGGGATTTCTCCAATCCAGCAACTATTAAAGCGTTTACTCCGTATACCCTTTTGGGTATATAACCATTCAATATACGCCTGACAGATTGCAGAGATAGGAGCCATACCACTCTCTTTTGTATTCAAAAGTCCCAAAGCTGTAAATAATGTCATCTGAGTATCATCAGAAATAACAGCTTTACCATTATTGCTGTCATGTAACCACCATTGCGTAGTATCTAATTTCGTAATTCCACTTTCACCATATCTAGCCTAAATATCTTTATAAGACATTATAAACTCAATTGGATAACCTAAAGCGTCACCAATAGCACCTCCAATTAAAGACCCTCTTACTCTATCTTTTTGAAAATCTTCGTTTATACATAAACTTTTCTCCATTCCTACTATTTCATATTTTACACCAAACCAATTATTAAGTAAATCTTCTATCTTCAATATCCACAGGCGTAATCTATCTATTAAAGTATTAATCTTACCTCGCAATAGAATATTAATCAACATATTATTAAAAATTTATTGTTTATTTCAGTTATATAGTATAATAGCACTTTATTCTATCTTCACCCAATAATTAACAACCGTTTGAGCATTGAGTGCTTGACTAGCGAATAGCACACTCGCACAAATTAAAAGCCTTAGCTGAACACAAATTATTCTCATCGCATTATGTTTTTAGGTTTATATATTAGCTTTAAGTAAGTCTCTTATTATAAGAACTATTGCAAAAATAGCTAAAAAATCTTAATATTCTGTTTTTCATCATATCTTTATCGGTATAAAGATGATATTTTTTATAAATCCATTAAAAAAAGCGTAAAAATTGTCAGTGTATTGACGAAATTCAAGTAAAAATCGTCAATCAATTGACAATTTCTACTATATTTGCACTCATAAACGAAGATAATATGATTGATAGACTTTTAAGAAATAAAATTGAACAAAAACTTAGCCCAAACAAGGCTGTACTCATTTTTGGCGCAAGGCGTGTAGGAAAAACTATGCTTATAAAAGATATCATGACTCGTTTCAATGGGAAAACTTTATTTCTTAATGGAGAAGATCTTGACACATTATCACTTCTTGAAAATAGAAGTATTTCCAATTATAAGCGTTTACTTCAAGGTATCAATCTGCTTATTATTGATGAAGCACAAAATATTCCTGATATTGGAGCTAAATTAAAACTTATTGTTGATGAAATTCCGAGAATAATGGTTATTGCCAGTGGATCTTCATCTTTTGACCTTTTGAACAAAACCGGAGAACCTTTAGTTGGCAGAGCTTATCAATTTACATTAACACCATTTTCCCAAAGCGAACTTAATTTCATTGAAAATGCTCTAGAAACAAAGCAAAACCTTGAAAGTCGACTTATTTATGGGTCCTACCCCGAAGTTGTTACAATGGTAAACAACAATGACCGTGCAGAATATTTAACAGAAATAGTACGTTCATACTTATTAAAAGATATACTAGCTATTGATGGGATAAAAAACTCTAATAAAATGCGACAATTGTTACAACTTATAGCGTTTCAGGTGGGCAGTGAAGTTTCATACGATGAATTAGGAAAACAGATAGGTTTAAGTAAAAACACTGTTGAAAAATATTTAGATCTATTATCTAAAACATTTGTAATATATCGATTAGGTGCATTTTCGCGTAATCTACGTAAAGAAGTATCTAAATCAGGTAAATGGTTTTTTTATGACTTAGGAATACGCAATGCTATCATTAATGATTTTAGACCATTAGCAATAAGACAAGACAATGGTATTCTTTGGGAAAACTATATAATTAACGAAAGAATAAAGAAATCTTACAATGAATGTGCAAATAAAAGCTTTTACTTTTGGCGTACTTATGATAAGCAAGAAATAGATCTTATCGAAATTGAAGGTGAACTCATTTCTGCATTTGAAATCAAGAAAGGGGAAAAAACTCCATCATTACCAAAAATATTTGCCGAGACATACCCACAAACCACTTATGCTGTAATAAATCCAAATACATATTTAGACTACATTTCGTAAAAACTGTCAGTGTATTGACGAAATCCACGTGAAAATCGTCAATCAATTGACTATTTTTACATTTAATCCTATTTTCTATTATAACGAACAAAAGAATGTTACAAGGAAAGGAACACTGAAATCCACTAGAAATCCGTGAAACATTGACAACAATACAAAATCCTCTCCAAGTGTGTGCATTATTACCGGTAATGTAGAATCCATTGTTGTGGCTCCACCTGCCGATATAGGAGCCAAAGGACCAAACATCCTTGCCAATAATGGTGCTCCAAGCAATACCATCAACTCACGCACTATATTACACAATAGAGCTATCGTACCAAGTTCGGCTCCAATACTTTGAGAAATCAATATACTGCTCAATGAATAATAACCGAATCCTGAACCAACAGCCAGTACACTCGGAATCGAATAATTCATAAAAAACGATAGCAATAAACAGGCGATAAGAGTTCCTATGATTGTTACCACCGGTAACAACATAAGACGTGGACTGAGAGAACGAAACCGTTTAAGCATTGCCGGCTTACACCCCAAACCAAACCCAACACAAAATAACATTACGCATAAAACGCCATAACTGATATCACGCACATATGTATCGGGGATAATTTTAAAAAAACCTAAAATGATTCCCACTGCAAAGAATCCAACTATTACTATACTTCCTTTCAATGGCGACTCACTTTTTGCTATGGTAGAACCAGATACTTTTGTACCCCTTTTCATATCTTTACCTGCCCAATACCAAAGCAACATGGCACACAAACAACTACCTATTGTACTCACTATAGCAATAATTGCACCGGTTACCCCAATTGAATGAAGCGACGAAACAATAACATCGTTAGCGCCTACTTCTATACCCAAAAGCAACAATAAAGCATATAATAACCGTCATTACATCTGGAAAGGCTCGTTTGCGCAAAAAATAACCGCAAATTCCGCCAACAATCATTAATAATTGAAGAATCCAAATAGAAACGCAACGTTTTTCATATGAATTAAAGATTAATAAT
>CAZTFX010000116.1:0-3523 GCA_964613095.1 uncultured Muribaculaceae bacterium
CTTTTTTTGTGATAGGGAGGGGAACATTCAACCCCGCCCTACCTGTATTTTTTAATCTAATTAAGATGGTACTCAAATCCACCTAATCTTAATTAATACCTGATTCTAATTCATTATCTGGTGTAACAGGAACAAAATCATCAACTGTAATATCAAATGTAATTGGAACTAATACTGGTTCTGGAGTTGGATCTGTTGGATCTGGATTATAACCTCCATTACCTTTACCAAATACAAATGTATATACATATTTCTTTCCTTGCTCCCAAGTGAACGCTGCAGGTATTGCAAGTTCTTTTGCTTTTCCATCTTCTCCCCATAGACAAACATCGGTAGTTTTATCAACATTCGCTCCAGCAACATTATAAATCAAACATTTAACTAAGAAGTAACTACCATCTTGGTCTGCAGGTGTTCCTTCAGCATCTATTCTTGCTACATCCCATTTTGTTGTAGTTTGTGGTAACAATAACAATGCATTTTTACTATATTCCTCTCCGGTTTCATTTGCTGAAGTTAAAGAAACTTCATTATTGTCACCTTTTACAGGAACCGCAGTAAATGTCACAGGATAGGTTGTAGTTCCACTTGTTAAATCAGCCCATGTTCCCCATGTATCATCAAATGTTGTAACTGTACCGTTATGTTCACCCACTTTGGTATCGGTATCTTTTGATGGGAATGTGAATGTATTCTTATTTCCAACTTTACAAACACTTACACCTTCTATCTCAACATAAAGATTGGCATTTGTATTTTTAGCTTTGAATACAATCTGAGAAAGTGCATGGTGAAAATTCAATTCAACTGGAACGTCTGATTTTGCCTGAGTTTTTCTTGCATATATCAAATCCAACTGTTTAGCGACATCAGTATCAACCGCATAATCTTTAATTGTTGGAGATGTTTCATTCCAGTTAAAACAACCGTTTGTATTTTGATGTGCATAGAATGTTACATCACCTTCATTAGGCCAATAACGAGTACCACTATTATTTACCCAACTACCATCATCAGTATTCGATATTTCATCATTATCGATATAAGTTTTAGAATAATACACAGCTGATACGTTAAATGATTTAGGCAGATTGTTATTACAATACACATCAGCAGCACGTGATTGATTGTCGGTCACAATACTGAACTTAATCTCATCTTGCTGTAGTTTCAATACCTCATCGTGGGAACAGGACACCAACGCTGTGGCTGTCAAAGCCATTAAGAATAATTTCTTTTTCATAATTTTTTAAATTTAAATGTGAATAAAATTTTATTATTTTACATTATAATATATTCATGTACTTCTTCCCAATCGTCAACCGAAGGCTTGAAACCATGACCGTTTTCAATGGGCTGCGGTAGGTCTAAACCATCAATTACTATATGAACTCGTCTTTTATTGGGTGCATTATGTATTTGATTAGTAACATCAAAGCGTTCGCTGTCACTTCCAAAATAGTATTTCTCACCATCGTCCATCCACACATAGAGCAACATACGGTGTGGCTCGGGATTATCTTCATGATGACCGAATGTAATGAAACGACCTGTAATGGTTGATACCTTATCAAAGGTTGACATTAAAGGCAACGTAACACGTTCGTCATACAATTCTTGGGTACTGAAGTATATTCCTCCCGACATGCCCGACAGGGAAGCACACATCTGCGTTGCATGTTTCAAGTTCTTGACATTTAATATTTCGTAGGTATAAATACATGTCAATTCTTCGGGATAAAGAGTAATGATATACTCTTTGTTTGTCTCTACTACTGGCTTGTCTTTGTCCCACTCAGGAACACAAGTATAGCTAAGACCATCATCGGTAATATCAACATCGGTGGCTGTTCCACCCCACATCATATCGGGACATATCACCACTCGTTCATCTTCGGCTCCTCGCACTCTCGGAGTTTTACTGTTATAGTAGCCGCTTCCATATATACTTTCCAAAATATCTCCTTCACGAGTATATGCAGAATATATATCAAAGATGTTTTTATTTCTATAAAGTACCCCTTCGGTATCATTATTGTGACACAACACTTTATATCTTCCTACGTTAAGTTCTATTTCTCCTCCTTCAAGACCTTTGAAGTCGAAACGACGCGGTTCTCCCCCATTTTCGGGATAAAAGAATACACACATGCCGGCAGGATCTGCCTCAGGAGCTTTTGACCAGTCAAATTTCACGATTATCTTTACCGTGTGCGGATGGTGATAACACAAGTCTTTATGTTCACAGGAACTTGTGGCTGCAAGGAAAGATAACGTAATCGCTATACTGATTATATATTGGATATAACGTTTCATCTCTTACCTCCTTTCTGCGGATTGTAGTTGCCACGACCGAGCAACCACACCAACGATACCTCCAACTTGGTGGGACCGAAGTAGTTTCGTTGCTTCGTGCATTGCCATACATAACAATCGTCGATCGGCAAGTATTCCTTGTATTCGCCGCCTAAATATCCTAATCCTATGGTAAAATCCAAATTCAAACGTCGCTTGATAGGCATGGAATAACCTATAGAAACTCCTCCACCCCATGTCCAACGGTCTCCCAAATATCCGCGCCCTCCGGTCTCGAAGTCGTAGGTAACTATCTGTCCGTACACTCCGGCATGCCAGCCTTGCAACGGTTTCTCCATCGCCTTTTCCCCGAACCACTTGCGTACTTCGATATCACCGCCATAGGTACGCCAGAACCAATGCCAACTATGTTTCTTCCACCATGAATACATCCAGTTTGCACTTAACGAATAGTTCTTTCCCAAATAAAACTCTACTCCTACATTGGGTACCATTGCCAAGTCATAAAGCATATTGGTTTTAGCTGCCATATAAAATGGAGGTAATACTTCAACGGTAGCCACAGTGGATTGTGGCAACGCAGGTTTCAAGGTTATTACAGGTTTCTCGGGTAACGACACGGTTACAGTGTCTATATCTCCTGCGATAGGCTCCGGCTGTATATATTGATTTACTTTCTCCCACTCTATCACAATCTGAAGATTGAAACTACGTAATGTTGGGAAAAAGTTATTATACATATATTTCCATGGTTTACCACCTTTAAGCCATATTAACCGCTTCTTTCTCAATTCTTTTGTTATTCCGTTAATTTCATATAGTTCCGGAGAATTTTGTATTATATGGAGAACTGTATCGCGATACTCCATATCCGATGCCTCTACCATCTCATACAAACCTTGCCAATTGACCCCGCGTGACTCTTCTACTATCACTGAATCGGGCAAAGTGATATAATTCTTCAACACTCCTCTTATGCGTTTTGCACGATTCTTGGATAAACGTTGATTGAACTTCCATGTTCCTTCGGGTGAACAACCAGCTATTATATGGATTTTGGACACATTATATAATATACTGTCTTCACGTAATTTCTTGAACCTCTCTACAAAAGCCTCCAAGCGTTCTCCGTTTTTCTTAAAACCCGGCTCCCACAATGAATAACCTTGGCGGAAATAAACCTCCAAAGTATCCGATTTCTCTTGAG
>CAZTFX010000117.1:0-3487 GCA_964613095.1 uncultured Muribaculaceae bacterium
TGTTCAGACTTACAAAGATATATGCTTAGACACATACTTTTGCTACTGAGCCGTTTGTCTTCAATTACCATTCCCAACTCAGTTACCAGTATCGGGTTTTATGCTTTCGATGGCTGCTATAGTTTGACTACGGCTATTATTCCAAATTCTCTTACCACCATTGGTGTTGGAGTATTCGGAAATTGTAGTGATTTGACATCAATAACTATACCAAACTCAGTTACAACTATAGACTTCGGTGCTTTCTGGTATTGCTCCAGCTTGACCAGCATAATAATACCGAACTCTGTGACAAGTATCGGTGCTTATGCTTTCGATAATTGTACAAACTTGACTTCTGTAACAATCGGTAAATCTGTTTCAACTATTGGCAATTATGCTTTTAATACTTGTGCGGGGCTGACAGAAGTTTATTGTAAGTCAACAACTCCTCCATCATATTCAGGTACTTTCCCTGAAAATGTACTTCAATATGCTACTTTATATGTGCCAATAGGACATAAAAGTGCCTATGAATCAGTTGACCCTTGGAGAAACTTTTGGAATATAGAAGAAAAAGAATTCTCAGGAATTGAATCAACGATAAGCGATAGCGATGTGAAAGTTTCTTCAAATAATGGAAACATTATGGTTGTTGGAGTTGACGATAATGAGAATATTGAAGTTTATGCCGTAAACGGGCGGTGTGTTTACAGCGGTAGTGCTACGATGATTCCAGTTGAAACAAAAGGTATCTATATAGTAAAAGTAAACGGCAAATTATTCAAACTGATAATTTGAGTTTAAAAATAAGCAGTCCTGCGGGGATGACCTCGCAGGACTGCTTATTTTATGGGTTTGAGCTTGTTTATAGTAAGTCGATTGAACGTTTCAAGAAGTTGTTAAGGGCTTCACCTTTCAACAAACCATTACCAAGCAATGCGATGTCGACAAGTTGTTTAACTTTGTCGTTGGTTCCGGCATATTCGCTTATAACCTTATTTTCTTCGTTACGAATTTCTTCTGCTTTCTTTTCAAGAGAAGAGGCTTCGTCTTTCTTGCTGTCGTCCTTACGTGCTTCTTCAAGTGACTTGTTGGTGTCAGCAAGTGACGATTCAAGAGGTTCTACGGTAGATTTCAATGCTGTTTCGGCTTCGGTCATCACTTTCTTTATAACAGGATGCTCTGTATTGATAATCATATTGTAGCTGTCGGGCATTTCACCATAGAAGCTCATTCCCGGTTGAAGTGCTGCCATATCTTTCATGCGTCGCATGTATTCGCTTTGGGTAAGTACTATAGGATGAGAATCTTCATTAAGTGCTTCAAATGATATGAAAAACTCACTCTTTTCCATAGCCGGTACTTGCGATTTGAACAAAGTGGTCATAATCGTGCGTTGCAATGGACTTACGTTGGCTTCTTTCTTCTCATCTTTAGGTATAAGATTACTTATAACATCGGCATCAACACGAGCAAAGCGACTCTTTTCAAATTTTTGTTCAAGCATGCCCACGAAATGAGAGTCAAGCTGACCATCCATCATTAGCACACTGTAGCCTTTGTCGGTTGCAGCGTTGATGTGTGTGTATTGGTCTTCTTTATTTGTGGCATACAGATACACCAAATTACCGTCTTTGTCGGTTTGTGAATCTTTTATAAGAGTCTTGTATTCTTCGAAGTTGAAATATTTATTCTCCGTATCGGTGAAGAGAGAATATTTCATCGCCGATTCGCAGAATTTTTCATCGGTAAGCATTCCATATTCAATGAATAACTTGATATCGTTCCATTTTTCTTCAAAATTCTTGCGATCCTTTTTAGCTATTTCTTCAAGGCGTGAAGACACTTTCTTTGTTATGTGAGAAGATATTTTCTTCACATTAGCGTCACTTTGCAGATAAGAACGCGATACATTCAATGGAATGTCTGGTGAATCGATAACACCTTGTAGCAACATCAAGAAATCAGGTACAACACCTTCTACTTGATCGGTAACATACACTTGGTTACAATATAGTTGAATACGGTTTTTGTTGATTTCTATATTGTTCTTGATTTTTGGGAAATATAGAATACCTGTCAAGTTGAAAGGGAAATCGACATTCAAGTGAATCCAGAACAATGGATCGTCTTGACCGGGATGTAGTTCGTGATAGAACTTGATATAGTCTTCATCTTTTAAATCGGCAGGTTTCTTGGTCCATAGAGGTTCAACGTTGTTGATTACATTGTCTTCATCGGTATCTACATATTTGTCTTTTTCCCACTTTTGTACTTTACCGCAAACGATAGGTACAGGCAAGAATCGGCAATACTTTTTCAATAGTGACTCGATACGAGACTTTTCAAGGAATTCTTTGCTTTCATCGTCGATATAAAGTATGATATCGGTTCCGCGTTCAGTTTTTTCGATTTCAGTCATTTCATATTCCGGACTGCCATCGCATACCCAACTCATAGCTTTCGCACCTTCTTTATAGGATAGGGTACGGATTTCCACTTTCTTTGATACCATGAAAGCTGAATAGAAACCGAGACCGAAGTGACCGATTATGGCATTTGCATCATTCTTGTATTTTGCCAGGAACTCTTCTGCACCTGAAAAAGCAATTTGATTGATATATTTGTCGATGTCTTCGGCAGTCATTCCTATACCATGGTCACTCACCGTTAAAGTGCCTTTTTCTTTGTCGATAGACACACTTACCGATGTGTTGTCGATAACACCGTTAAATTCACCATGAGAGGCTAGAGTGCGCAACTTTTGGGTTGCATCTACTGCATTGGAAACAAGTTCACGAAGGAAAATTTCGTGATCGCTATATAAGAACTTCTTAATTACGGGGAAGATGTTCTCTGTAGTTACCCCAATAGAACCTTTTTGCATAATATATGTAGTTTTTAATTTATATTCTTCATTATAACATTTTCACTATAAATTGATATTAGTAAAATGTGTTTTATTATCTCAAAATATATTTTTAATGTTGCTGTACTATATATTAGCAAAAAAAATGCCATTGTGGAAAGTATGCCATTTTTGCAGTAATTTTATTGGAAACTATATGGATGATAATTTGATAAAATCCTTTCTTTTAGTTTTATTTTGTTTTGATGTGAAAAACGTATGCCCATGTGTGGCGTAGTTTTGTGGTGTAAATTGAAAAATTAACGTATAAAACTAATAAATTATGAAAGTAATGGCATTAAATCAAGTTCAAAACAATCAATCAACAGTGGAAACAGCGCAAATTTTATCAGTAATAACAAAAGCTGTAGAATCGTATAGTAAAAACGAAAGTTTGCTGATGACAGTAGCAATAATTTGTGCATTGGTTGTGATGACAGGAGTTGTATTAATGAGTGCAAAACTCATGATTATAGGTGTTTTCTTGTTGATTTTGGCTCTACTGCCATTGTTTCTGCGTTGGTGTCGTGAAGATTTGTAATAAAAAGAGCGAAACTTGTGGCTCCACTCTGAATGTTTTCACAACGGAATAATCCT
>CAZTFX010000118.1:0-3463 GCA_964613095.1 uncultured Muribaculaceae bacterium
GCTTTTTCTTTTTATATGGGTTAGTCTACATTGTTGAGCCGTCCGGTTCGGGAGTCTGCTGGAGCAACTTGGATTCTTTGGAAGTGTCTATGAGCATACTGCTTTTTAATACAAGAGATGAGTTGGTTAGAGTGGACTTGATGCACGTGGTATATTTCGAGGCTGACGATAATTACACCAGCGTTTGCTTTTCCAATGGAGTAAAGGTTGTTTTACTACATAGCTTAACAGGCATGGAACAGTTGATTAATGAAAAAATGAAGGGAAAATCACAACCTTTTATTCGTATCGGTAAACGTTATATAGTGAATAGCTCGTGCATACTCCAAATCAATGTCTTAAAAAGGAAATTAATATTGACGAGTTTCCATACATCCCGGCTTTTTACATTGTCGATTTCGAAAGAGGCATTAAAGGCTCTGAAAGAATTATATACTACAATGCAAGCGTAGGGTTATAAGGCGTATTGTTTATTTGACCAATTAATCCCCGTATTTCACCCATTATTGTTTTCGTAAATTGTCTCTCCCGACACTTTGAAGTTGATTTGCCTGACAAAAATTAAAATAAAGGCAATGCTTCGATTTAAGATGAGAATTCCTTCTAGAGAAGGAAAAAGAAAGGATGTTGGTTCTTTAGGGAAATTATTTTTACTATTATGTAAAAGTTTGGGTGCACTATTCATGATAGGTATTATGCTGTTTATAGGTACAAGTGTAAGTCCTATTTATGATTTTCAACCTCCCCAACCATTTAGCGGAAAAGACATTTTTAATCCATATCAGAATCTCGATACTGCTTATTGTTGGAAAAGAGCGAATTTTCACGTTCATACACGTGTGAAAGGCATTTTGAACGAATGTGAGTATTGGCCGGAAGAAGTTTATCGCAGGTTGGAAAAATTGGGTTATGATATTGTGACGTTTTCGAATCATAACGAAATTACAACTCATCCGTTTGATGCTACTCTACAAGTGAATGTTTATGAGCACGGGTATAATTTGCTTAAATATCATAAACTCGTTTTTGGTAGTCCAAGTGTTAACCGCTTTGATCATTTGTTTCCATTTCTGGCTTCGCAAAAGCAATTTCAACTTGACCTTCTTGGACGTGATGCTGACATTATACAAATAAATCATCCTTTGCGAACCAATTGTTTGCCTTCAAAACAATTTGAAAAATTAGAAGGTTATCGTTTGATGGAACTTGATAGTGGTAAGTCTACGGAGAATGAATATTGGGATAGTGCATTGAGTGCCGGACATTATTGTTTTGGTCTAGCTAACGACGATTTGCATTATCCGGATAGGTCAAACCGTATAGCTGTAAGATGTAATTTCCTATGTACCCCCTCTGCTCATTATGACGATATATTGCGTACTTTGAATGAAGGCACATTTTATTCTATGCGAGTACCCGACTATGGAAAAGGTGACTGGGATTTAAAATATAAGATGAACAAAGAACTTCCATGTATTAAAAATATTGGGCTAAAAGACAGTACTATATACGTAACCTTGTCTACCTCGGCCGATAGTATAAAAATTACAGGGCAATATCATCGTACACTTGCATTGGTACAACATACGGATAGTACTTCGTATACGATGCGTCATGATGATTCTTATGCACGCATTACAGCTTATTTCCCCAATGGTGAGGTTATTTATTCTAATCCGTTTGCACGATATGATGCGTCAAAAAGTGATTCTCCTTTTATCGGTTCCACTCATACTATAAATTATTTACTAACAGTATTGTTTAATTTATTGCTTGTCGTACTTTTTATAAGTACAGCTTGTACATTTTATAAATTTATATTCAGAAAATGAACTTATTTAGAAATACAGTCTCTGTAAAAACAATTTCATTAATCTTAAGTGTTTTTACTTTAATAGCATATCATTTTCCTGTCTTTAATTATGCGGCAAACAATGTAGAGGGTAGACTCAACGGAGCCTTGATTATGGGGGGTGCAGCTATCATTATGTTGGCACTCAATTATTGGATTTACTATACCTTATTATATTTAATGCGTTTTTTCGGTAAAGTACTCCTGGCACTGATGTTTATTGGGAACTCTATAGCTCTCTATTTTATCAATACTTACGAAGTGCTTATTACTGATAAGATGATGGGGAATGTGTTTAATACGCGTTACTCAGAGGCTTCCGGCTTTTTTTCGTATGTAGCCATATTCTATATCGTTGCTCTTGGCATATTACCTTCTATATATATTTTTATAAGTAAAATAGAATATGGAAATTTTAAACGATACATTGTGAATTTAGGCATAGCACTATTAGTCATTGTATCAGGTGCACTTGTCAATATGGGGAATTTTACATGGGTAGACCGACATGCCACCCAAGTAGGGAGTATGCTTATGCCGTGGTCATACATTGTAAACACTGTACGTTATAACAACCGTATTCGAAAAGCCAATCGTAAAGAAATAAAATTGCCGGATGCACAAATTGTAACTTCGGGGAAAGATGTTTGTGTGCTTATTATTGGTGAGTCGGCACGGCGGGACCATTTCTCATTATATGGATATGAAAGAGAGACAAACCCTTTATTAAAAGAAGATAGCGTTAAAGTCTTTATCGCAAAATCTGCAGCCACATATACTACTGAAGGATTGAAAGCAATATTGTCTCACAAGGCTTCGGACAAATTGTATGAGATATTACCCAATTATTTATATCGCACAGGAATTGATGTTGTGTGGCGTACTAATAATTGGGGAGAACCTCCTGTTCATATAGATAAATATTTTACCGTTAAAAAACTTAAGGAGCTGTATTCTCAAAGCGATGAACGATACGATGAGATCTTGCTTGAGGGCTTAGAAAATGATATAGCTGCAAACAAGAAGGAAAAACAACTCATTGTTTTGCACACTAATACAAGTCATGGACCGACTTATTTTCAGAAGTATCCTTCTAAGTTTGAGGTTTTTAAACCTGTTTGCACTACAGTTGAAATGTCTAAAGGTAATCGTGAAGAATTAGTCAATGCCTATGATAATACAATCCTTTATACGGATTATTTAATCCATAGCGTTATTGAGAAACTTCGTGGGATGAAAGATATTCGAAGTTGTGTTTTGTATGTCTCAGATCATGGTGAATCTTTGGGAGAAAATAACCTTTATATGCATGGAGTTCCTATGATGATGGCACCTGCCGAACAAGTAGAAATTCCATTCATCGTATGGACTTCGGATTCTACATTAAAAACTAAAACATTGGGTGAAATAGGGCAATATCATGTATTTCATAGCATATTACATTTCTTAGGAATAGAAAGTCCGATTTTTGATGAAGAAAAAAATGTATTTGATTGAAAACAAGTGAATTAAAATATAAGTAATAGAGTCTGATTACTTTGGAGATTAAATCATTAAATTGAATTAATTAATAAAGAAAAGAGCGTATTCTAAAATACGCTCTTTTCTTTA
>CAZTFX010000119.1:0-3430 GCA_964613095.1 uncultured Muribaculaceae bacterium
TTTCTTCATAATCATATTATTTTGCACAAATATACAAATAATACACTGATTAACAGTGGATTAATTTATAGAACCTCCCTTATTTTAAATCAGTCATATACAACCGATTTTCTAAATTGAACTTATTAAATTGCAAATTTAATCAAATTTCTTGCTATCGTGGCAAGTTTAAGCTAAATTTGTAGTTTGATATAAGATACAAATATGAATAAAGAAGTTTTAATCAACCTATATACAGATTTCGTAGGTGAAGAACCTACAGAAATAATTGAATTACCGGCTTCAGGTTCCAATCGCCGATATTTTCGTCTGCTTGGAAAACAATCCATAATAGGAGCAATTGGAACTTGTAAAGAAGAAAACGAAGCATTCCTTTACATGGACGAACATTTCCATAGCAAAGGATTACCGGTTCCTAAAGTTTTTGCTGTCAGCAATGACCACATGGCTTATATTCAAGAAGATTTAGGAGATCTCGCCCTATTCAAAGCTATCGAAAAAGGTCGCTTAACACGTGTTTTCGGTGAAGAAGAAATGCATTTACTCATCAAAACAATTCGCATGCTCCCCAAAATTCAATTTGAAGGAGCCGAAGGTATGGATTTCAACATATGCTATCCGGTTCCGGAACTTGACCGACGTTCTATTTTATGGGATTTGAACTATTTTAAATACTGCTTTTTGAAAGCAACTGGAATGGAGTTCTCCGAAACACGTTTGGAAGATGATTTTGAACGTATGACCGACACACTTCTAAAGAATAATTCCCAAACGTTCCTTTACAGAGATTTTCAATCTCGTAATGTGATGATTAAAGATGATGAACCTTATTTCATCGATTTTCAAGGAGGTCGCAAAGGTCCTTTCTATTACGATGTAGCTTCATTCTTGTGGCAAGCAAAAGCCAATATACCGGATAGCACTCGTAAAGAATTATTAAAAGAATACATTGACGTTCTAAAACAATACATTAAAATTGACGAAGAGGAATTTTACTCTCAATTACGCATTTTTGTATTGTTCCGCACATTACAAGTATTAGGAGCATACGGTTTTAGAGGATATTTCGAGAAAAAACCTTATTTTATTCAAAGTGTACCATTTGCACTTGAAAACCTTCGCAGTTTGCTTGAAACACCTTTTGATGAATTTCCTTATTTAAACGACATGCTTAATGAACTTATAAACCTTAAACAATTCACAAGTGACTCTCAACAACGTGCGCTTACAGTAAAGGTAATGAGTTTCTCGTATAAAAAAGGTATCCCAAGCGATACTTCCGGTAATGGAGGCGGTTTTGTATTTGATTGCAGAGCAATCAATAATCCCGGTAAATATGACCGATATAAGCCTTTCACCGGTCTTGACGACTGTGTAATCAAATATCTTGAAGATGATGGAGGAATAACCGAGTTCCTAGATCACGCCTATGCTCTTGTCGATTCTTCGGTAAAAAGATACCTTGAACGAGGTTTCACTAATCTTATGGTATGTTTCGGCTGTACGGGTGGACGCCATCGTTCTGTTTACAGTGCACAACACATGGCTGAACACATACATAAGAAATGGAATGTTAAAGTGGAACTCGTTCATCGCGAACAGAACATCGAGGAACATTTACGTCCTAAAAGAAATTAAAAACTCTCTATTATGAAAGCTATGATTTTTGCAGCAGGGCTTGGTACACGCCTTCGACCTCTTACCGATAATATGCCTAAAGCTATGGTGCCTGTAAACGGTGTCCCTATGCTTCAACGTGTGATAGAAAATCTTTCCACTCATGGCTTTCATGATATAATCATAAACATCCATCACTTTGGCGACCAAATCATCGACTTTCTCAAAGCAAATAATAATTTTGGAGAAAATATAGCTATCAGCGATGAACGCGATCAACTACTTGATACCGGAGGAGGAATCCTTGCAGCTAAAGATTTCCTTAATGACGGAAAACCTTTCATTGTACATAATGCCGATATTCTTTCTACGCTAGACCTTAGTAAAATGTATCATCAACACTGTAAAAATGAAGCCGACGCAACACTACTCGTAAAATCGAGAAAGACTGAACGATATTTGCTTTTCAATGAAAATAATCGTCTACAGGGCTGGATAAACAAGAAAACAGGCGAAACACGCCCCAATGGTTTTAATGCTTCAGTTAACGACTATCAAGAATTTGCTTTTGGTGGAGTTCACGTCATTTCTCCTACTATTTTCAATACTTTGGAAAAATATAGTAACGAGAAAAAATTTTCCATTACACCATTTTATATTGATAGTTGCCGTAAATTAAAAATTCAAGGCTATAACCCTTCAGGTTATGAGTGGTTTGACATAGGCAAGCCTGAAACCCTCACTCTCGCCAACAACTATTTTTCACACCAATAAGCGATACAACACTTAAAAAATATCACTACTATCACGACGCAGATGAATAAATGCCTCTGCTCGATCACAACGAAATTCTACACCACGAAATTTCTCGGAATGGCAATGCCATCCTTTATATGAATTACGTGTATTTTGGCTTACATGACAAAAATAGGATTCATGTTTTTGCTCAGCGACCGATGAGATATCAACATAGTCTGTAGGGTGAAAATATTGAGTCTGTGTGCCATTCATTGTCTCAAAATAGTACAATTCAAAGTTATAATTAAGACGTCTCCAAGCATTAAAGACCAGAATTGAACATACACGATGATCTGGATGACCATCAATAGGCCAATGAGTAAACACTATATCAGGATTTTCTTGAGCTATCAAGTCTTGCATTTCAGCATAACGTTCTTTATTTACCTCTGTATTCCCATCTATTTGAGACATAAACACAGGACGAGCATCTAGTATTTTACAAGCATTTATTGCCTCTTGAGAACGAATAGCCGCCGCCTCACTTTGAGACTTTCCTTTTATACCACCTTCACCTCTTGTCATATAAACCGAAACAACATCCCACCCAGCTTGTCGTAACCGGATCATTGTTCCGCCAACATTTCCTTCCGGATCATCAGGATGCGCACCTATAACCAAAGCCTTCTTCGGTTTTGATTTATTCTCCAACTCACTAGCAAAGGTTTCAGCTCCTAATATAGTTGTACCTGCAATTGCAGTTCCTGCAACTTTTAACATATCACGCCTATTCATTATACCATTTTATTAAATATTGAATTTCTACAAAGTTAAAAAAGATTTACAACATCCTATATATATACAAAAAATAACCGTTATTAACCATAATAAGGAAACAACGGTATTTTTAGTTATATTTGCGCCCTCCAATCAGGAAAGCTCAACCTAACGTTCTTTATTTACTATCGTGATTAGTTCTTGTAAACAGAATCAGATACTGTTAGGCTGTAACGACCTTTAGCACGACGACGTGCCAATACTTTACGTCCGTTTGCTGTCTTCATTCTAAGACGGA
>CAZTFX010000120.1:0-3348 GCA_964613095.1 uncultured Muribaculaceae bacterium
GAGCACAACCTTGCCAAGGTTGGGGTCGCGGGTTCGAGTCCCGTTTTTCGCTCAACGCCAAGATGCGACGCGAAGTCGGGCGTGAATCAAGTCCGGATGGCGGAATTGGTAGACGCGCTACTTTGAGGGGGTAGTGAGCTTACGCTCGTGTGAGTTCGAGTCTCATTTCGGACACTATAAAGCTGATAATCAATATTGATTGTCAGTTTTTTTTGTTTATATCGTTTAAAATAAGTATGAAAATAAAATTTTTCGTTATATTTGTCTTTAACATCATAAAACTTGAATTGCCATGTTAAAAAGAAGTTTTTGTATTATTCTTTTGTTATGTTATTTTGCAATTGATTCTTTTGCAAAAGATTTATCTACAATGGAGTTATTGATAAACAAGGATTGGTATGAACTTGATATGCAAAATATGCAGGCACGTAATAACTTCTATTATCGTTTTACCGGTACACAACGGTTGACTGTAGGACCTGATCAGGAAGGAAATATGAAAATGAAGGTGCAGGAATATTATTTGTCCAATAAATATGAAACACATTTTGATCCCACAAAAATAGGAAAATCACGTGAAGGTAAATATCTTGTGATTCGTCGTTTTTCAACAAGTAAATCGTCAAATGCAATATGTCTTAAAATTAAGGAAATATCAGAAAGTGGTTTGCAAACGATAGATGAAAATATTTCCAAGACATTTGTAAAATATTATTTTACTGACGCAAAAGAAACGAAAAAAGGAGAAATTATCTCAACAAGAAAACTATTAACAGAAAGAAAATGGTATCAATTAGATGAAAATACTGGGAAAAGGTTAACAGTGGAACAGACTTTTAATAATTGGTATGTTTTAAAGTGTGTGATGGCAGACAATCGTAGGAAGGAGTTTCCGAAGTGGAAATTGTGGGAATATTATTTGTCGGATACGATTGTTACGGAATTTGATAGAAAAAAAGTCGGAACGCGTGAAAATGGTATCTATTTAGTGATAAATGAACAAGATAATGAAGGCGATTGGCAGGCTGTAAATTATGATATTTCCACATTATCAGATACTCGTTTGGTCTTGGATTGCGTATATCCTCAGGGGATTGCTCCGCAAATCTATGAAAACAGTTTAGGCAGAGTGGGGAATGATGAAGCAAAGCTAAAACCCATGCAGAACCAATTAATGGCGAATGAATGGTTCTTGCTTGATACGGTTTCGTGGAATCGCAGCAAAGTTACAGTAAGTTATGACAAAACGCATGTTACAAGAACCGTTCCTATAAGAAAAGATGGTGTTGTAAAAGATGAACGTCAGGTATTTGAATATTATATGTCAAATAATCCTGTGGATGAATTCGATTGGCGACAAAAGGGACGAAATCTGGAAGGAGAATATATTGTTGTGAACGAACCCAATAAGAATGGTGGTTGGCATGCTGTAAATTATAAGATTGAATTAATGAGTGATATGAATCTCGTTATACGTAATGAAACTACTCGTGATAGTTCTTTAATAATATTTGAAAGGGATTTGAGTCAGGAAGAGATAGCATATAAAGAAGAATTGATAGCAGAATCCAAACGTGTAAAGACTATGAAAGATAAATTAGTTGGAAAACAATGGCGTCCGTTATACAGTCATCATGATTGGTATGAAAACAGAAGATGGAAATTAAATACCACATATTATACCGAATCGAAGATTGGCGGACCTGCTTCAAGAGAAAAAATAGGTGATATGGTTATTGATTATAAGGTGTGGACTTATTATTTGGATGATGATATTGCTTGGGAATTTGATGAAGATAAATTATTTGAGAAAAGAGAAAATGGAAAATATTTGAATTATTGTGGATTTGATTATCGAAATGACTTTATTTCGGGAACATGGGAGATATTATATGTGTCGGAAAACCTGTTGGTCGTAAATCAGGATATAAGACGTCATGGAATGCGTAAAGTTTCATTCCTAAGTGAATGAAACACTATTTGTAAAATATGAGGCTGTAATTTATGTTCGAAAAATACTAAAATTAATAATCAAGAAAACACTGAGGGGAACGCAATTCAGCAAGAGACGAGTAGCCCCGATGAGTTATTAATAATAATGGGAAATTATTTCTTTTATTAACTTGATTCTTCGTTTTCAAGATATTCCATATATCTTGAAAACGTTTCCTTTAAGCCATCGAACTCTTTCTGCATAATCAGAAACCGTCTCGTTCTTTACGACTTTAAGCCAAAGTATTTTATTTCGGTATGCATCTTTTATTACCATATATTTGAGATGATGTAAATATATGAATTGCAATTTATTAAAGTGATTTTTATCCTCATATTTTATAATTAGGTTTAAAATGTTTAACTTTGTGATTATTAATAAAAAATTTAAATTATGAATGTGAGAACTCTTTTTAATGGATTGTTTTGTTGCGTATTATTGGTATCTTGTGGTGATAAAGTTGTAGAGCAAATAGCAGATAATACATTGGAATATACGACGGTATCAGGTGCTATACTTGAACTTAAAGATAGTATTTTTGATACGAAAGTTGTAAGTAATGAATATGTAGGTGAGAAAGGTATTATTACATTTGAAAGCGAGTTAGAGTTTATCGATAAGAAAGCCTTTCTTGAGAATTCGGATTTACGATCAATAAATCTTCCGGCAACATTGAAGATGATCGGTGATAGTGCATTTATGGGGTGTACATCATTAAAAGAAATCAGATTTGCATCCGAGTCACAACTCACAACATTAGGAACCGTTGCATTCGGTTATACTGCACTTGATAGTATTAATCTGCCTGAATCTATTACTCAATTTGAAGATCGTATATTGATGGGCTGTAAGAATCTGAAGAAAATAACAGGTAAGTTTTCCAATGTATCTCATAATGCGATGGTATATGAAGGTAGACTTTTAGCTGTAGCAACAAGTGGACTTAATGAGTTTGTTGTTGAAGAGGGTATAATAAATATAGTTCGTGGAACATTTGCTGATTTGGATGTTGAGGTGGTGCGTATGCCTGAAACACTTGAACGAATTGGTCAACATGCATTTGATGGATGTAATAGTTTGAAAGAAGTATATTTTATATCAAAGAGAGCTCCATTTATGAGTAAAAGTAGTTTTTCATTTGAAAATGGGTTAAAATTGCATATTCCGTCTAAGTATGATTATAGTAAAAATAGTGATTGGGAGAAAGTTATCAAAGACGGAAATGTAGTGAAATATTAAAATTGAGAAAATAATAATAATATAGCCGCTACAACATTAAGTTATAGTGGCTATATTGTTTTTTATTACTGTCCGATAAAAAATCAGAATCTCAAAAAATATTGTCGAAGCTATTG
>CAZTFX010000121.1:0-3282 GCA_964613095.1 uncultured Muribaculaceae bacterium
TACAATAGCTTCGACAATATTTTTTGAGATTCTGATTTTTTATCGGACAGTAATATTATTTTTTTGACCAAGCAGAGTAGCCGGAATCTAATTCAACAACCTTATATCCGTTTTGAGTTAGTATTTCTGCAGCTTTTTTACTTCGTTTGCCACTACGGCAATAAAGTGCTATAGTTTTATCTTTATTAAGTCTGTTTTTCGCAGTCTCCTCAAAATTATCTTGTTTTACGTCGATATTAATAGACTTTTCTATGTGACCGTTAGCATATTCTTCGTTAGTTCTTACATCAAGTATAATTACAGCTGTTGAATCTTTGATTATTTCGGTAAATTCTTCAACTGAAACGGATCTAAAATACTTATTATCACTTGAACAAGATAAAGTTGTTACAAGCATAAATGCAAAAAATAAGAAAACGGGCTTTATCATAGTGATTAATAGTATGTTATTGTACGTTCTGTGATAGAATATTTATTTTCTTTTGAAATTATACTGCTTTCACCTGTAAAATCATTTTCTTCAATATTTACAATATGTATCGTATTTTTTCTCTTTGTCCAATTGTTATTTGAATCAAATTCTGTGTATTCATAAGTATAATCGGTTTTAATAACAGTGCTATATTCTTGAAATTTTTCTTTTGCAGAAAAGCAAAGACCGTTTTCTCCATAATTATATCTTGTAGAAGAACCCCATTCATATCCGGTATATTCCATTACTGTTGGTAGACCATTCTCCCATTCATAGATGAAATAAGCCGTTCTTATATCTTCCGGATCATTAAAATTCTTGTAGTCAATTCTCATAATCTCGCTGTTGTTATTACGTGTAAAAACAGCTTTCATTTCATCAATTGTTTGAGTAAAATCCATGCTTTCATAAACACCAATGATACCGTCTTTTGTATAAGCATACTTTTGTGTAACAGGAGTAGTGTTCTCGTCTTGTACTTTGTTAAAATCCTTATCAGTGTTATAGGTAGTTGCAACGGCTTCTTTGATATGACCTTGAAATCCGCCAAGAACTAAATCGCTTGTTTTAAATGTGTCTATTTCCTGTGTTTGTTTACCGGAATTACCGCAACTGCCAAACATTCCTGATACAGCTAATAAAATAATAGCCGAAAGTGAAACTGTAATTTTGTTCATAATGTAAAGTTTTAATTAGTTTAAATTTTATTTGTAAAAATAAGAATATTGGATGTATTTAGCAAGAAAATCAATTAGGGAATATATAATATGCTAGTTTTTGATATTATAAATATCAAAGATAAAAGTTTTGTGAAGTATTTTTTTAGGGTTAATCAATTTTTATTCGCTTTAATAAATGAAGATATTTATAACTTAATTATTAAAATTATGATAAAACAATTACGTTTTTTATTGTTGACAATCTGGTTATCAACATTTATGTCGGCAGCAGCTTTTACTGTTGATGGTATTAGTTACAAAGTGCTTTCTAGTATAGATAAAACCGTTGAAGTAACATCAGGTAATTATTCCGGCGATATTGTAATACCGGAAAAGGTTACTGATTCAGGTATTGAATATACAGTTACAAAGATAGGTAATTCTGCATTTTATTATTGTTATACTATAAAAAGTATATCTTTACCTAATACAATTACTGAAATTGGTGAAAGTGCATTTGAGTATTGCGTGTATTTGACAAATCTTACATAGCCTGAGGCTCTTACCTCAATTGGGAACGGAGCATTTGGATATTGTAACTCCTTAATTTCACTAAAGATACCTAAAAATGTAACATCAATTGCTACATATATCACATATGGAGCTAAAAGTCTCCAAGAAATAGTCGTTGCAGAAGAAAATCTTAATTATGTTTCGATTGATGGAGGTTTATATAGTAAAGATAAAACAAAATTATATGCTTATCCTAATATGCGTTATCCTGATGTAGTACTTCCTGAAGGAGTTACAACTATTATGGATGGTGCATTTTGGGACTGTACTGATATAAAGACAATTTCCGTTCCTGAGAGTGTGAAAGTTCTTAATCCATTTTGTTTTTATGGTTGTGAAAGTCTAACTTCTATAAATCTTCCTTCAAGTATCACATCTATTCCTCAAGGAGCATTCTACTATTGTACTTCATTAACAAGTGTTGTAGTTCCAGAAAGTGTTACATCAATAGGTCAAACAGCTTTTGCCAACTGCGACTCTTTAGTATCTGTTAAACTGGGTAGTGCTGTGAAAACAATCGGAATGTCGGCATTTATGAATTCCGGGAAATTGAGTGATATAACATTACCGGCAAGTGTAAAATCTTTAGGAATGTCTTCTTTGCGTGGTACTGCAATCGAAACAATAACAATACCTAAAGGGTGTACTTCAATAGGTGATTATGTCTTCATGGGATGTAATAAATTGAGAGAAATCATGGTGGAACCCGGCAATGTGAAATATTCATCGATAGATGGTGTATTGTGTAATCGTCAAGGATGGGAAATAATTTCGTGGTCGGGAGCTAAAGCAACAGAATATACTGTTCCACAAGGTATCACAAATATAGGAGAAGACGCATTTTCGTATTGTGAAAACATTGAGAAGATAGAATTAATTAATGATGTTACTACAATAGGCAGTTATGCTTTCAGTGATGACACAAATTTAAAAACCGTTGTTTTAGGAGAAAAAGTTACCTCAATAAAGGAAGGTGTATTTAGCTATTGTACTTCTTTGAATGAGATATATTGTAGAAATGCTGTTCCGGTAACAATTACTTCAGATGTATTTAAAAATGTTCCTGCAACATGTACGGTTTATGTTCCAATAGGAGCAAAGAGTACATATCAGTCAGCAGATGTATGGAAAAACTTTAAAATAGAGGAGGCTTCATCTTCTGTTGAAGACGAATTTGTTCAAAATGTTGTTGTTCGTGGAGTAAACGGTGGAATTTATGTGTCTGGTGCAGAGAATGTGAATAAATATGTTTATTCAATAAATGGAGAATTAGTTTATGAGGGCAATGATACTTACATTAAGATTTTTACGAAAGGAGTTTATTTCGTGAAAGTTGGTTCTAAAACGATAAAAGTAATTGTAAGATAAATACTGTAATAGTAGAAAAAAGAATCCGGATGATTGTTTCGTCCGGATTCTTTTTATTTAGGAATGTTATGAAATTGTAGTATTAGAATTTATAACCAATAGATATGGTTAAATTGGAGTTTTTTATTGACGAACCGGTTTCATCTTCATTTATATTAGGGAGGTTCTATAAATTAATCCATTGTTAATCAGTGTATTATTTGTATATTT
>CAZTFX010000122.1:0-3239 GCA_964613095.1 uncultured Muribaculaceae bacterium
CACCTGCTTTGGGAGCAGGGGGTCCCAGGTTCGAATCCTGGTACCCCGACAAAAAGGAGTTACTTAAACAATAACTCCTTTTTTGTTTCCTAAAATCCATTGGTTTAATCCACAGTTTAATTGAGAAACTTAAACTGAGACTTAAGCCGTAAACAAATTGAAATTATAATCTTTTGTCTTTTTGTCCATAAAGACTTGGTATTTTTTGCAATAAGGATTCGGATATGTTATGCAAAAAGTAGAAACCTATTGGGGATCCGAAAATTGTGGTGGTTTCAGTTTTAAAATAGGATACGAGTTCTAATTAATAGTACTCTTGAACACAACAAAAGCCAATCTATTTCCGATTTCTAAGAGATAGATTGGCTTTAATTTTTTGTGTAATGCTTTATGCTTCTCCTAAATAGTCGAAACCTACTCTATCGACTGCTTCGGCTACTGTTTCGGCAGAAATATTTCCTACTACGGTTACTATTCCTGTAGCTAAATCCACCGATACTGTTTCCACTCCAGACAGAGCCTTTAATGCTCGTTCCACTCCTGCCACACAGCCGGCACACATCATGCCTCCCACTTTATATTTCTTTTCCATATTAAATTAGTTTATAATATTATCATCAAGAAATTTCTATAACAAAAGCGGAAGATAAACATCACGTCCATCTTCCACAATATTTAACAATTAAATTATGTTTAATTTTTTATCGTTATTTCTTTTCCACCTTGTTGTAACGCTTATTCAAGCCTTCCACAACTTCGCCGGTTACTTCATATTTTGAATCCATATAGAAAGTTGTAGTTTTTCTTAACACAGCGTCGAAACCTTTTTCTTTACAATACGCCTTTAGGAAATTGTTGATAGAATCGTTTAATTGAATTTGATTCTGTAACATTTCGCTTTGGATATCGCGTTGCAGACGTGCCAAATAGTTTTCGGCATCGCTTTGCATTTTAGCCAATTTATTTTGATCGGCATTGAAACTTTCCTGTGTCAAGTAGCCATTGCTTTTGTACTTGTTTTCAATATCTCCGGCTAACTTTTGAATGTCTCTTGCACGACGTTGTTGCTCAGAATCAAACTGATTGGAACGTCTTAGCATAGCTTCGTTTATGTCCTTTGCAAGATTGTATTGTGCAAGAAGTGAATCTTCGTCAATGTATCTTATCACCATTTGAGGTGTTTCACTTTTGACTTCGGCTGCTGTCGCAGCTCCACTCTCTTTTTTACTTTCCGCACACGATGTAAACATCGCCACACTCATAAACACTAGTACCAGACTTGCTAGTTTGCTTAAAATTTTCATTTCAATTATTATAGTTTCAGTTATTATTTCTTATTACCATCTTCACTCGATGCACAAGTGATATTATGTTCACGCATAGCCTTATTGGAATGGATGTGAGTATCGGGGAATTTACCACCTTTCACAAAAAATATCCTAACACCAAGAAGCATTACAGATACACCCAATAATAATATGCAAATTAGCAATAATTTCACCTTTATGCCAAATTTTACTGCAAATATAGGAAAGGTTAGCCGATTATTTGCTCTACTCAAATTATTTTTTGTAACTTAGAGGGCAAATAAAGTTTATTTTAACATAATTTTCCAATTTAAGATACAATTAATAACTAATTTAAGAACTAAAAAATATTCTATTATGACACTTAAAGATTTAAAGCCTGCTTTGGTTTGGGAAATCTTCGACCAAATCACAAAAGTTCCTCGTCCTTCTAAGAAAGAGGAGAAAATAATTGAATATCTTGTGAACTTTGCCAAAGAACATAACATTGAATACAAAGTTGACGGAGTGGGTAACGTAGCTATGTTCAAACCGGCGACTCCGGGTTGTGAAAATGCTCCTGCCGTTGTACTTCAATCACACATGGATATGGTGTGTGAAAAAGCCAGTGACAGCACACACAACTTTGAAACCGATCCTATCGAAACACATATCGATGGCGAATGGCTATATGCAAATAAAACCACACTGGGTGCCGATAACGGTATAGGTATGGCAGCAGGTCTTGCTGTGATGATTGACAACACACTTGTTCATGGTCCGGTAGAAGCTCTTTTCACCGTTGATGAAGAAACCGGTATGACAGGAGCCAACAACTTGGGAGAAGGTATGATTCAAGGAAATATCATTCTTAACCTTGACTCCGAAGACGAAGCCGAAGTATTTATAGGTTGTGCCGGTGGTATCGATACTACTGCAACATTCACATACGAAGCGGTTCCGGCTCCGGCAGGATATGAATACGTAAAAGTTAACATCAGCAAACTTTTAGGCGGACACTCAGGTTGTGATATACATCGCGGACGTGCTTGTGCCAACAAATTGATGTCTCGCTTCATTTGGGCTGAGATGAAGAAATTCCCGGTAGCTTTAGCTACAATTTCAGGTGGTAATCTTCGTAATGCAATCGCACACGAAGCTGAATTTGTTGTGGGTGTTCCTGCTGATAACAAACACACTTTGGTAGCCGACTTAAACAAATTCATCGCTGACGTAGAATTTGAATTCAAGGGTATCGAGCCTAATATGACATTTGAAATTGCAAGTACCGAAGCTCCTGCTACCGTTATCGACGAAAAAACAGCTAAAAACCTTATATATGCCCTTTATTGTGCTCCTCATGGAGTTATTGCAATGAACCAAAACATAGAAGGTTTGACTGAAACTTCAACCAATCTCGCTTCGGTTAAAATGAAAGAAAACAACACTATCGTTGTTACTACATCACAACGCAGCTTGATTGAAAGTTCTAAGATTGACATCTGCCGTCAAGTTGAATCAGTATTTGTTCTTGCCGGTGCTGTTGCTACTCATGGAGATGGTTATCCTGCATGGCCTGCTAATGTTGATTCTGAAATCCTTAAGATTTCTATTAAGGCATACGAAGATCTTTATGGTATCACTCCTGCAGTCAAGGCTATCCACGCAGGTCTTGAATGCGCACTATTCCGTGCTAAATATGACAACTTGGATATGGTATCTTTTGGTCCTACTCTTAACGATGTACACTCACCAAAAGAACGCATGCACATTCCTGCAGTAGAAAAATTCTGGAACCACTTGGTTAAGATTCTGGAAATGGTGGGTAAGAAATAATAATCGTCATCAACTAAACAAACAGAAAATGGCATTGCTTCGCATAGGCAATGCCATTTCTTATTATTGGTGTCCGATAAAAAAATCCAAAGTGTAGTAAATTGCCATTTCACACAT
>CAZTFX010000123.1:0-3219 GCA_964613095.1 uncultured Muribaculaceae bacterium
ACAGTACCCGTAATAACACGAGCATAACCAGCCACCGCGAATAAGGAAAATAACAGTAGCAATAGCTGTTTCTTCATAATTAAAAATTGTTTATTAATACTATAGTTTTTTAGATTCAATAATCTCATTTTAATTTTCATGCATATTTACACGAGTACAAATATACGACAATTTTTCAAAAAAACTATCACAGAATCTAAATTCAGCCCCAATTTACCCCCTACATTTCCTCCGGACACACAATGCATTTAACATCTTAAAAATTATTTCACTATTACTTAATATCTTAACAACACTAGCAAAAACTTATATTTTCACTAAAAATGTTAACATCATTTTGATTGCTTAACGCATTTTATATTTTTTTAAGTCAATTTCATAAACCCTTTATACCTCTACACAATCTTTACAACAAAAAAACAATCCCAACAAACACAATCTGAAAACATTTGCTTATATTTGCACCACATTATTAATATATAACTCACTTATTTTTTGATATTATCATGAGAAAATTTATTTTTTATTCACTTATTGTTGCTGTTTCATCTCTTTTTGCTACTAGCTGCAACACTACAAAAACAACCGAGAACGTTGTTGAACGAGACTCGACTTACACTAGCGTTAATCATCCTGAATGGAGTCGTAATGCGGTAATTTATGAAGTAAATCTTCGCCAATACACTCCATCTGCTTCGGCTAAGGAATTTGCCACACATCTTCCTCGTTTGAAAGAACTTGGTGTGGATATTCTTTGGTTTATGCCTATTCACCCTATTTCTGAATTAAATCGCAAAGGCGAACTTGGCAGCTACTATGCTGTTAAGGACTATAAAGCATTTAATCCTGAATTCGGAACACTCGAAGATTTCAAGGCTGTTGTAAACCAAGCACACGAACTTGGAATGAAAGTAATCCTTGACTGGGTTCCCAATCACACAGGTTGTGACAACGCTTGGGCTACTGAACATCCGGAATGGTTCTCTTTAAATGAAGAGGGTAAAATGTACGGACCTTTCGACTGGACTGATGTATATGAACTCAATTATGACAACCGAGAAATGCGTGCTGCAATGATTGACGCCCTTAAGTTCTGGTTGACCGATGTAAATATTGATGGTTTCCGTTGTGATGTGGCAGGTGAAGTTCCTACCGATTTCTGGGAAGAAGCACGCCCACAATTGGATTCTGTAAAACCTGAATTGTTCATGCTTGCCGAAGCCAGCAAACCGGAATTACAAAAGAACGCATTCAACATGGGTTATAACTGGCCTATGAAAGACCTGTTTAGCGAAATTGCAGCAACAGCAGGACAATACACTTTCAAGAAAGAAGGTGAACCTATGCGTACTTTCCCAGTGAAACATGCTGTTGCCATTGACTCTCTTCTAGCCGACCAAGCAGCAAACTACCCTAAAGACACTTATCTTATGAACATGATTACCAATCATGATTTGAATTCATGGGAAGGTACAGAGTTCAAGCGTTTAGGCAACCTTACCAATGCTTTTGCAGTGCTTTCTTACACCCTTCCGGGTATGCCGCTTATTTACACCGGTCAGGAAACAGGCATGGATCGTGCTTTCGAATTCTTCAAAAAAGATGAAGCACCCACATGGGAACCTCGCAACGAATTCTTCACATTCTACCAAAAGCTCAATGCCCTTAAGCACAACCAGCCGGCACTTAAAGCAGGTCTTGAAGGAGGAGAAATGGTTCGTTATGTAACCAAGAGCAACGACCTTTACATTTTCAGCCGTAGCGTAGAAGACTCAACAGTTCTTACATTTGTAAATCTTGGAAATACAGAACAAACAGTAGAGTACGTAGCAGAAGCTCCTACAAATACTGACAAAATGGTTAACTACTTCACCGAAACCACAGAAGAATTCCCTACTACCCTTAAACCGGGAGAATACAAAGTATATGTTAAGAAAAAGTAATAAAAGAACAATATAAGAGTAATTCCTACTCTTTATACGCTTTTAAACCTTTACAAAAACTGATTGTCTAATAATGTGACAATCAGTTTTTGTGTTAATTAACCATGAGCAACAATAAAAAAGGTATTGAAAAATTCGGAAAACATTATTCCGAAAACGGACTTAAAAAGAAAATCAAAAAAGTAGCAAAGATAGCCGGTGGAAAGATTATAAACACAGCTCTCCTGCTATATTACGTATTAAAATCAAAAGAAGTCTCAATTGCCGATAAGGCAAAAATATGCGGAGCATTAGGGTATTTCATATTACCATTGGATTTTATTCCCGACTTTATTCCTATAGCAGGTTATGGCGACGATCTTGCCACACTCATTTGGGCTATACACACTGTACACAGCAATACCACACCCGAGATGAAAAAGGATGCACAAAAGCAACTCGACAAATGGTTTGACGAATAAAAGCAACTACTATAAGCTGAAACAGAGGAGGAATAATCTCACGATTTTTCCTCCTCTTCCAATTGTAAAACTAAATTTATATATTACACACCGGTGCGTCATCACCAATGACACATTTCATCAGTATCAAGAACAATCATCATATAACTGTTCACAACACGTAATCAGTAAAATTTCAGCTTTATAAAAACAGAAAGTGTGAACTTCACTTCTAGTCTTGCAGATAGGCCTTCGACTGCCCATGTAATAGAATAGAAAAGCTCACACCTTTGGTATATCTATATGATTACACCATATAACAACACCAAAGGAAGAACGTTCTCTGTATTCCACATTACATTAATGAGTTGTCGAAGTTCATCTGCATGGAATAAAGCCAAACGCTTCCCAACAAAATATGTCCGTTGCTATGCAACGGTACAAAGTTAAGAATTATTCGACAAACGCCCTTAATTGTGAGCTTTTTATTTTTTATCACAAAAATAAAAACAATTCCATATCTAATAAAACAAAAAACAAAGGAAGCCTCCGGCTTTTTCAATTTACATTCATTATCTCACCCATCTACATTTACGTAAAAAAGACACAACAGAATATTACCTTTATTCTTAAACACTGTTAAAAATATTGATTTACACAAATTATTTATTGTTTTTCGATAAATAATTTATAGTTTTGCAGTGTAAAACTTGCAATATCGCTGTCAGATACCGGTTAAGTAGCGTTTGCGCAAGTCCCATTAGTAACATTAAACGTAAATTAATATGAAATGCCCATGAGATAAAAAAATCTCGCCAAAGTGAATGAAAATATTA
>CAZTFX010000124.1:0-3094 GCA_964613095.1 uncultured Muribaculaceae bacterium
GGGATAACAATTCGGGTATAAGACATAACCGAACAGAACTCATTGTACCGAGTGCATCGATGGAAGACGGAGTGATTAACATTGAAACAGCACTCGCTTCGTGGGGCGTTTCTGTCACCGTATACAGTGGTGATGGTGCAGTAGTTTACACATCTGTAAGTGTCATCGAGAGCCAATCTCACGATTTTGCAGTGGGTACACTTCCATCGGGAGACTACACCCTTGAAGTGCAAATTGGCGAAGACCTTTACGAAGGCACATTCGTCCAATAACCTTTACACAACTATTGTGTGGCTGTCGTGAACAAAGTTTGTCGTCTGTCACCATCAAGACACACCATTTTACCATGTGGCAGCTCAAGCAATTCCGCTATCATTTAAATGTCATGCCTGCCACGTAATAGTTTATTATCGAGAGAGTAAATAAATTATTAGAATAAATTTCTTAAGAACATGAAAAGTAAAATTATTTTATTGCTACTAGGAATGGTAGCGTTAATCGCAACAGTTGTTGCATGTAGTGATAATCCAAGTTTTGGTGGTCAAGATGATCAAAACAAAGAACTAATCTTAAAAGCCAAATCCCTTGTCCAAGCACAAGGTAATGCTGTTTCCTTACCAATCCCTGATTCTCAACAACAAAATCAAGCTAGAAGTACATCTTATTTGGCTGATTTAACACCACTTTGGAATAATGCCATTACATATAAAAGTGGAGATGAAACTATTCTTATCGTTCCTTTGCAAAGTGATGAAGAAATACGTTCAAAAATGCTTATAAAGCAAGGAGGTGAAACATCTTATCAATTTGCAAAAACTTTTTCGCGCTTGATTGTAAAAGGAGAACTAGCATACGTAATCACTTACATGCCGGAAAGTGAATATGCCTCTGCTCACAGCGATATCAAGAACGAGCTTAAATACAATCCTGCTGAAGTGAACTTTACCGGTATGATTGTAACTTCAAAATTGAATGGTAAGGTTAATTGGGGATACGTTTATGAAAAAGGTTCACTTACACACTACACAGCACCTTCTCATAAATGCCATGACGTAAATTGCACATACACTCATAATCATGCGCATGACGCCGATTACTCCGTAATATTCAATCTACATACAGAAAACGGTTCAAGAAGCACAAACTATGACAATAGTTCCGAAACGTTTTATTGTCCTGTCTGCCAAGAACTTCTAGCAAATTGTAAATGTATATACATATTAGAATTTTGTGAGAAATGTGGTCAACCGTTACAATATTGTACATGCTGGGATGATGATAAGGATTATGAAAATGATATTTGTGCATTCTGTGGAAGATTAAAAGAATTATGTACTTGTAATGGTGTAAAATGTGAAATATGTAAGCAAAATCCTTGTGTTTGTTATACATGTGCCGGTTGTACCAATGCTGAATGTAATTGCCAGGATGGAGGATTCTGTTTGTGCAAATAAAAGATGTTTTAATTAATAAATAGTACGCAGATTGCACTCAAAATGAAAATGCGTACTATTTGCGTACTAAAAAGTTTGGCGATAGTACGCATTTCTCTCTAAATTTGCGAAAATAAATTATATTTTTTAATCTAAAATGCATTATATTTATGAAACCTAGAAGGATTTTTAATTTGTTGCTGATTGTAATTGCCGGTTTTCTATACATTCAAGCCGGTGAAAAAACATCAACACATGATAAGTTAACAGGCCCACAGAAAGGCACCTTGGCATACGCTAAATATATATTAAAGAAATATGATAACAAAATAGTATTACCATTGGAGTTAAATGCTTTATTGGGTGATACTATAACAAAAGAACAGTACAAAGCCATTCCACTATGGGAAGAAGCTTATTTCGAAGATACTAAAGATTTCAAAGCAACTCTTATTATTCCTTTAACTGCCAAAACCACAAAAGGAGACGTTAATGCTGTTTTAAATATCATGAGAGATGATAATACTCAATATTTACGTATCGTAAATATGGCATTGAATTATCAAGAAGAAAAAGACACTGCAAATATTTATATTTCTTCTAATCTTGATGGGGTGTTTTTGCATGCATCTGTTTATGTGAATGGAAAAGAAACAGGACAATTAGAAGGGCTAGTAGGAGTGAACGGAGTATGTGATAATTCTTTTCAAGATAAGAATATCGGACATAGCTCAAATAAGTGGATTAGAAACAGATTTTTTAATATACAAGTTATGAATACTGATACTTCAAAAAATCCATTCGCTATAAAAAGTCCTAATACTATAACTTATGGTGTTAATAGTGGTATCTTCGTTGTACCAGGCTCTTTAAAAGGCTATCAACCAAGAGGTGATTAATTTAATATCCTCATTGAAATAAGTGGATAGGTTTGTTGCAATATTAATTGCCGGAATCGCGGTAAAAAAGATAGAAAAATAGACTAAATTGACTTAAAAAGTGAAAATGCGTACTATTTGCGTACAAAAAAGTTTGGCAATAGTACGCATTTCTCTCTAAATTTGCGAAAAATACAGATTGTGAATGGCTGAAATATTACAATTGGCGTTTTAAAGTGACGTGATGAGAGGATTTGGGGAGAAAAAGAGCCTCTTATTGTTTCGTGGAGTAAAAAAAGTTGTGGAGAAAGGAGGAAAAGCGGGGCTGATTTTTTTCATTTGAATAATTTGATGTATATTTGCAGGCTGTAAGAAGTATCTTCATGTGAAATGTGGATATCTTTGACGTATAAAAACGAAAAAATAATAATAAAATAACTAACAAAAAAACAACACATGCAAAGTAAAGGATTTATCAAAGTGTTGACTGTTGCTCTTATTCTTGTGTGTGCGTTTTATCTTTCGTTCTCATTCGTGACTCGCCACTATGAAGGCATCGCTTCTGAGTTTGCAAAGTCTAAGGCGCAGACTGAAGATGTGTCAAACGACACATACAAGACTTATTACAAGCAATATGTTGACTCGCTTGCAAAAGAAAAGGTGTATCTTGGATATTACACATTCCAGCAAGCCAGAGAAATGGAAGTGGGTCTTGGTCTAGACCTTAAGGGTGGTATGAATGTGACTCTACAAATTTCGGTTCCCGATATTTTGAGAGCTCTT
>CAZTFX010000125.1:0-3070 GCA_964613095.1 uncultured Muribaculaceae bacterium
CTAATGAAAAAACTATTATAATTGAAGATATTAGTGAGTCAAGAATAATAAAAGAGAATAATTTATCTTCAGCAACAGATTTCTTTAGAAAAGAATCTGTGATGTTTAATGGCCGTGAGTTCTCTCGTTTCAGAGGAGGCGGACTGAATGATATGACAATCTTGTTTGGGAAATATAATTGTCTAACCTATTTTTATGAATTGTTAAAAACTCACTTTGATGATTATTTTAAACACTATGGCTGTTTGTAATTACAAAACATACAAAAATTCCACTTGATATTGTATCGTAATCAGAAAATATTATCCGTTGCTGCCGAAATAAACATTCTTATTAATAATGCTGTATAAGGTGACTAAAGGACTCTCACTCGTTTCTAAATCCTCCCTGTGATTGAGTTGGTGGAGGACTTATAATTCAGTAGTTAAAACGCCAAACTTATCCTCATTTTATAACCATTTCGCTTAAATATAATCACACTATTATTGCAATAACTAAAATCTAAATTAAAATGAAGAAAATAACAGGAAATGACGAAGTTGAACTATTTACCCGTTTTGCCGACAAATACTGTAACAAAATTGAGGACAGTCATACTGCTGAATATTTTTTCAAAGATTTCTTAACAGAAACGGGAGGGTGTGTCAACATCGACTGCTTGGATACAGATAATGACGATAGAATAGAATGTGTCTATTTCGATCATAATGAAGGTATGATGCTATTGTGTACTCGAGTTCCAGAAAAAGATGCTGAAATGAGAGAAATGCGCAAGATGGTATTTCCTTTTGATATCTACAGTTTCCTTATTCGCTTTAAAAATATTCATTTTGTCCGTATTAAAGATGGGAGTTGTATAGCAATTGTAGTAAATGGATATACGATGAAGAAAAAAATGATACAGTCATTTGCAAAGACAAGTAACTACACCATTAAGGGATATGATGAGAAGTCGAGTTTCTTTACATCTAATTTGGTGAGAGAAAGAGATGGCTTATATGAGTATATAAGAGCAATGAAAACGCCAATTACTTCATTTTGGATAATTCCCAAATGTCTTATTATCAACACTCAAGAATCCAAACGACATTTATATTTGTATAATGCAGTAGCTTTAGAGGAGCGTCTTAAAAACTGCATGCAGAAACTTGATAGTCAAATAAAGACAACAAAAGATAGGGAAGATATTGATGCCTTTATCAAGATGTACGGTAATCAAATAAGGACTGGTGCAGAGGCTCTTTTCAAACTGGTTACATGTTTTTATCATGAGAAATTTGATTTTAAGGGTAAAGATAAGGAATACAATGATCGGCTGTTAGGCGATTTGATAAGTCCACTGAAAAAATATGTATATACATCTCAAGATGATGAGTTACGTTTGTCCACAATTGTTCGGGTTGCAAATGAGTTATCACATGATTCTGGGTTACCTGTTAAAATTGCAGATATAGGTGAGTTGTATGAGGGCTTAGTATACTATATATCCAATTTTAAAGAAAGAGTTTCGTCATGTGATGATAGGCCCAAGTCTGAAGTTTTTACAAAACCATCTCCAAAGGATTACATTGATGAAAATATAAAGAAGTGGGATTTTAATGATGTTATTGCGGAAACGGTTAAGACAGCCTCGTGTTGTGGTTGCACCTATCGCTTGAGAATAGAGCGAACCTTTATAGATTGGATCTTATTTAATAAAGAAGCGGATTATCTTTGTAAAGATGGGTATATCAAAACACTCAACCGAACTGATATGTCAGAAGTGTTGGAAATCAACAGTAGAGAGAATGTCATTGCTCTTGTCGAATCCATTAACAATAAAGTAAGATCTGACTGTGAAGCACAAGGATTTGATAAAGAACTGGCATATCTGTCGTGGAGTATTGATATTATAAGGAAAAATAAACCATCACATCTGTTTACGCTTGATGAGATTAAAAAATTAATGGCTGATGCCGATGACTCGAAAAATAATAAACTGGTAATTGATGAAGATGGATATGCTCATATTATCAAAAACCCAGGTCTGGCATACTTGTATCCTGTTAGCATAGAAACTTGGTGCGCAGGTAATGGTTATGTAGGTCAAGATTCATCTCTTAGCGATGCAGAGCCTGCTTATCATTTATGTTTATCACTTTGGTTAGATTACTTAATTACAAATAAGAAGCAATACGATGATTGTTATAGACAGATTGATGTGGATAAAACAATAGAGGAGATTGAAAAGTATTACTAACGCAAGTTGAGATAAGTATTCTTTTCTATCAATCTTCTTCTTTTCGCATCCTTGCTTATAGTAAAGTGTTCTTTTCATAAAATAAAATAGAATAAGATAGGTAAGGAATTTTGCTTTTCTCTAATATGTTTTATACAATAGCTACAACATTTAAATATTTCTTAGTTTAGTGCTCATGATGGGATAGTCGGTATCAAGACCGATTAAGTTGGCACCCAGTCAGAACCCAGTCGGCACCCAGTTGATATAAGGGTGTATAAGCTAATTTAATGATGCTACCATGCAAGCACACAAGTAAGAATACTTGTAATATTTAGCGAGGTTGTTCGGAATTTCCGAACAACTCAATATGAATGGACTCACAAATAAACCTTGTGGGTTCATTTGTTTTTGAACTATCTAGGTATTCTTTGCCGTAGCAAGTGAAATTTTAGCTCAACCTATCATAAAATAAAGAAAAAGTATTATCTTTGCATATTATATGATAGGTTGAGGTTATGACAAAGAGTACAATGGGGACTAAATTGCCCCGAAAGTTAGAGCAGAAGATGCAGGTTGTTGGTGAACAAATCAAGCTTGCTCGGTTACGTCGAAATTTGAGTGTTGCACAGGTGGCAGAACGTGCGACTTGTTCACCACTTACGGTGTCACGCATAGAGAAAGGCGCACCTACGGTGGCGATAGGTATCTATCTGCGTGTGTTGTATGCCCTGCAACTCGATGATGATATCCTCTCGTTGGCAAAGGATGATGCACTCGGCAGAGCATTGCAGGATATGAATTTGCCCCAGCGTGAAAGGGCGTCTAAAAAGGAGTAGCAGACTATGAAGA
>CAZTFX010000126.1:0-2963 GCA_964613095.1 uncultured Muribaculaceae bacterium
TCATTGTAATTTTATTTTATCCATCGACCAAAACGTAAAATAAAATTACCTTAAAAACCCCTAGATATATCTCTTTCCTAGGGGTCATTTTTTACTATATTTTAGGGGTCACCCTTTTTCTATAATCAGGGGGCAATTAACTCTGCTTCAACCATGCCCAAATTCGCTAAATTTTCCATACGCTACACAATTGGGCTCGTATAGCCCGCATCAGATTGTGGAAGTATCGAAAGAAACGGATAGCAGAGAAAGCGAGAAGAGCCAGACGAAAAGCGATAATGCAAAAGCCACTACTACCAAAGGAGCAACCAGTAGATAAAACATCTCAGACGACACCGTTATCAACATCAGAGATTACGGCTATGTTGGAAAAAATTGGCCAAAGATTTGAAGATGATCATGAGGATGAACCGTTGCTGTTACCCGTAGAAGAAAAACCTAAGCCTAAAATTAAGCCTGTGTTTTTTGATGACCCGAATGAGGTTATGGGTAAGTCCAATATCATCTATTATGAAGACCCTGAAGTTGCCCGTAAGACTCCGACACGCTCAATAGAATTGAAGAAGGTTGAGTTACCTATCGATAAGGATGTCAATCCGGAAGATGTAGAGGACAATTTTGTACCACAGAAACGACTATCGAAAGAGGATATGCAGGAGTTGATGTCATCAGAATCAATACCTGATCCTGAATTTTCGCGAGCTTGTACATTTGAGGAGTTAGAAAATGTGGCAGATGTTTTAATGAACAAGACTACAGATAAGGAAAAAATTATGGATGCCGCAGAAACCTTATATAAGGTTCAAGATTGCGACATTTATCATTTTTATACTACTTCTGTCAGTACGGAAAAGCAGGTGGATAGATTGCTAAGAGATAATCTTGATGGTGCAGGTCGTCGCCTGAATGGTATGCAATCAGAGCGTATTGCGGTTGATTGGAATAAATTTATGTAATAAGCATTCTTTCTTTATTGTTTATAAATTAGGTTAACTAGGCTGGCACTCCGATGTGAATCGGGGTGTCAGTGTTTATGTGAGTATGTCGGCTACTCCAATTAAATAAGTAAGGCAAGTATCGTAATGCCTCGTGCATTATGATTCTTGCCTTGCTTATGTATAATATTTTGAAATGTTATTTTTCAATACCTTGTTTTACCTCATCCATCTTGGCAACAGCATACATTGGACAAATACAAACATGTCTAACTTCGCCATTGGCCTCATTATCGACATAATTTAATTTTCCAAAATTCTCCATTGAACATCTAATAGCATAATGAAGTTTTCTATTACGCATAAACGACCATAAACTCTTCATTCCACCTTGTTTGTCAGCTTTAACTTCAACAGGAACAACTACCTGCAAATAACTGGATATGTAATCTACCTCTGCCTGAGAATTTTTTGCATGTCTTACCCAATAGTATAGATCGTGGCGGATATTCGGACTCATATGATGTAGCATCTCAAGTCCTACTACCAATTCTGCCATCGGTCCCTTATTTGCCAAATCAGCTGCGCTTGCAGTTAGAATTTGTGTAGTAAGTTCAGATATATCGCCTAAAGACATATTCAATAGGCGAAGCAATAGCCCTGGATCAAGTAGTAGCATCTTTTGATATGACTCGTCCCTTTCGCTACCTAATGGTAAACCGTTAGCATCTGTGTGTGTTACAGGATGTAAAATACCGGCAAGAGTAAGTAATTCTACTGCTTTTTGTACTTCTACCGTCTTATACCCTGGACCTACTTTTGAGTATACGAACTTTTTAGTGGCTTGAACTGCTGCACTTCGTAGTGTTTGGCGCAGCAATATATGATCTACATTTTTCTTGTACTTCGGGAAATCATCTTCATATGTAACAACAATATCATCTTGAACTTCTTGACACCTTACATAATCGTGATACTCAACCCAAGTCTTGACTGCTTCAGGCATTCCTCCGACAAGCATATATGTACGAAGAAGTTCTACCAATTTATCATGCAAAGGTTCTGGTAGAGGATTATCTATTGAAGCTTGATTGCGAGCCTCAATAAGTAGTTGTTGACCATTTGCTTCAAGGAATTCATCAAAGGTCATTGGATACATGAACATTGAATGTATTCTTCCTACTCCGAAAGTAGGAAGTTCTTTTAATGCAAATTCAAGAAGAGAACCGGCAGCAATAACGTGAAGTTCCGGCATATCCTCCTTGAAAAAGCGTAATGCCATAATAGCCTGCGGACACTCCTGAATTTCATCAAGAAATAAAAGCGTCTGACCAGGTTTAATAGATGTTCCATGCATCGCGGATATTTGTGGTACAATACGCTTAACATCCAAGTCATCTTTGAATAGAGCTTTGTATTTAGGTTGCTTTTCAAAGTTTATCTCAACAAAAGTATCAAACTTTTTAGATAGCTCTTGAACTGCTGTGGATTTTCCCACCTGTCTGGCTCCTCTAAGCAACAATGGCTTGTGGATATCTCTTGATGCCCACTCCGATAGATATTTGTCGATAAGTCTTTTGCAATACATATTAAAAATACGCTTTGTTTCTGTGTGCAAAAATAGTAAATCAAAATTATCCAAACAAATAAATTGCCCAAAAATACAAAAATCCAAAGAAATAAATCGGCTATTTTTATAAAAATCCAAAGAAATAAATCCTAACATTGTAAAGGTTGTTGTATAGAGAACAACAAAAAGACCTCCTCTTTTCACCCCAAAATCCACCCTTCAAAATACCCCGACCATGACATCTGATGACACGTTACGATATGTATAGACCGATTTGAAAATCAATGGATTAACCATTATATATTCGCAGTCGAAATCACTTTTTGTATAACTAAAAAACATTTCGACGTATGAAGAAAAAAGTATTATTCGCAGCAGCTTTTATGCTTCTGGCAGTAGGTGCTTACGGCTCAGTAGCAAAAGTATGTGTCTAAGCATATATCTTTGTAAGTCTGAAC
>CAZTFX010000127.1:0-2788 GCA_964613095.1 uncultured Muribaculaceae bacterium
CCGCCACAACTTCATTGTGTTGTGACAACAATGTGGCTATGCTCAATCCCACATAACCTGTTCCTGCTACTGCTATTTTCATAAAACTTGATTTTGCAATTAAGATTCTTGAATATTCTCTCCTGCGGTCTTATCCACTATTTTTGATATATGTGACCACATACCTGTATGCTTCTTATGCGTAAAAGCTCCTATTCCGTGCAACAATCGGCTGAATGTGGATTCTTTTCTAATTTGAGATTTTGCAAACGGATAGAAAACAAATGTGATAAACACTCCTAATGCAACCACAACATATAATTGCGAATCTACAGAAAATCCCAATTTATATACACAATACCAACATAGTACAACAAAGGCATTCAGTCCTATTATAGACAATGCCGTCCCAAAATGAGTGAAACCCAACTCAATAAATAAGTGATGTAAATGTGTCTTATCGGGATGAAAAGGAGACTGACCTCTCACCATTCTTACACTCATTACTCTCAAAGTATCGAATATTGGAACGCACAACACAGCTAGAGTGAATGCAACCAATCCAAGATTTGGGTCCACTTTTGTTTCCATAATATTTGAAGATAAAATATTGGAAACAAACACCGAAAAAACAATTCCCAATGAAAGCGTTCCGGCATCACCGATAAACATTTTCGAATGCTTACCAAACACATTGTGCATGAAGAATGGAACTAACGAGGTTGACACAATAGCAGCCAAAGCTACCATACAAATATCATCAAGCATAAAAAATATTGTTCCAAAGAATATACATGCCACAATACTATAGCCCGATGAATATCCGTCCACACCATCTATTAGATTTATCGCATTTATGATACCCACACACGCAAACACGGTCAACGGTATTGAGATATAGTTTGGTATAGAATATAGTCCCCATAATCCATGAAAATCATTCAATTGATTTCCTGTGGTGAATATAAGGAATAGGACTAATAATATTTCTACAATAAATCGCGATCTTGGTGATAGAGATATCATATCATCGATCAGACCTATAATCAAAATAATAATGATTGAAGCAAAAATTGGGAACATATCCTGAAACGTTCCAAACAAGTTCAACCCCATTATTCCCGTAAATATACCAAAAGCCACCACCAGACCGCCCAATACAGGAATTGGTACACGTTGTAGTTTTCGAGCATCAGGATTATCCACTATATTCTTCGTTTTAGCAACTTTCAAAATATATGGATATATCCAACATGTACAAAACAATGAAATAATCACCGAGAAGGCGATAGGCACGAATTTATTAGTACCATCTACTAGCATTTCCATTTTATCTTACTTTTTTCACCCAATTCCTATAATCATCAGCACTGACAACACTCTCCGTTGGCAAATAATAGTATCCGTCTTTACATTCAATAGTTTCCACGTTTTTTCGAAGCAATTCTCTAAAATCGGACTCAGATATACTCACACATGGCATTTGCATACGTTCCGAAAAACTTTCCAAATATTTTACTTCTCCTTTAAGAGTCAACAGATATGCCGAGTACCCAAACGTTAACCATAAACCAGTATTTTTTTCATGATAGAAATAGATACCATCCCCATTATTGAGAACTTCATTCATTGTAATTACATCATCGTTCATCACTCTATTTCATCAATCTCTGTCAGTTTCATTCCATATCGTCTTCCACATGACTCTTGTACCAATCATTATAGTGCATGGGGTCAATCGTATGAGACAACAACTGCATTGAATCCAAATGTTTGTTAGCGACCAAATGATTTCTCGACAGTTCCTTAACCTTCTGATTATGAACGCTACACATCAACACAGGGAAAGGATAATCATTCAAATGGAGAACCGACAATTCCTTTTTTTCCGAAGACATTCGGTCAAGCAAATATGCAGACTTTTCAAATGCAGCCCAATAATCACCTAAGCTATACAAGTATAGCCTATTCTTATTGTGGAGTTCTCTATTCAGTATATGCTTCAGCTCCTTAGTGAATAGCACGTTAAGACGTTCGAATATGCCCAAAGTTTTAGGAACTTCCATCATGAAACTTTTATATTGAAGGGATTAATCCAATACTTTTATATATCCGTCGGTAATTTCAGCAATCATTACGGCAGCTATACCTTGAAGTTGTACAACCACACGTTTTTTACGACATTTATCAACTTTTATAAAGATTCCTTCTACACCATCAAAAGCACTTCCTATAATTCTAACCGGAGTTCCCTTTTCCAAGTTTACCTCATCAGGAGACAAATAAACCAGTTTTTCATTATGAGTATCACATACCGATATAAATTGTTGCATTTGATTCTCAGGAATCGTTATTGGAATATTTCTACCATTACATGGGGTTGTGAGATATTGCAGATAATTTAAACCTGCCTTTAAAGTCTGTATATGACTTCTTGTAGCATAAACAAATATTAAATTATTTACTGCCGGAACTAGTTTTCTTATTTTTCCTATTCTTCTGTCATTTACTATATCATATTTCATAGGAATAAAACATCGTATCGATTTACCCTCTAGAAATGATTTAGCTTTTAATTCTCTGCCAAATGTAGCACTCATCGCATGCCATGCAGGTTTTTCATTACTATTTTCTAATATTTTCTCTTCAACAGGCATTGAATTTTAAGATGATAACATTCCTTTGGCTCCCCGAAACACAATCATATCACTGTGTTTCAAGTACTTATATTCCTTATCCAACTTTGTACGTTTTTCGTAGAACCACATTTTATACGCAGTTTCATTCTACTCTAAGTTATCAATCTTCT
>CAZTFX010000128.1:0-2750 GCA_964613095.1 uncultured Muribaculaceae bacterium
GGTAACCATAGGTTGGAATACAGGTTTCAGCCCTGCATGACGCGCTACCATGCGTAATAAGTCATAACTAAAACCACCCAAGGTATCTTCATAGGTATAACACGACAATGGTGCATACTCTATCGCCACAACCATATCGTTAACAGTCTCAGCAGATTCGGTTGTGATAAACCTATCACAATTACGCAATACCACCATAGCAAGAACTGCTCCTACAAGTAATAATAAATAGAGAGCCATACTCCCTTTTTTTGCTCCTTTTCTTTCTATCGGTGACATAATTTGATATGTTAATATCAGTTAGTAAAATCTACCGAAATACCCATTTGGAATTTTCGGGGATTTAACGGATAATGAGGCATTGAGAAATAATTGTTTCCTCCAAACAGACCTTGATTTACGTGTGAAAACATGATAAAGAATCTTGTCTTTTTCAATTTCACATTAGCATAGGCATTCATCCATGCAAAGTTTCCACATTCAACCTCATTCTGCGTGTGAAAAGCCATTGTTGACGGATTATAACCGGGTGCATAATACTTTGTATAATAATTACAATCAACCCCAAGCTGAACATGCATTACTCCCGACACCAAAAATTTCAAGTATAGATTGGAATACACTGCGAATTTAGGCAGAGACAACACACTTTCGTTACTTGAAGTCTGATATGTGAGACGATTATCCCAATTTAAAGCCTTAAATCGCAAATTTTGTGTTGCACTCGCGCTGAACACTTGTATATTACCATCATATTGAACCGGTAGAGCCGAATTATCGAAATACACATAATTTTCCATATTTTCAACTCCGATATTCAAGTGTGTACCCGATTGTGGCACGTATAATTTCCCACCAAGACGTACCCTACGCACTTTCCCAAAGTCGTTTTGCCAAATAAAATGATTTGAGACATATTTTCTTATCAAATAAGGAGTCTCTTCATTTTTAAAATAGCCGTAACCGGTAACTTTCACACTATCCCCAAATAACGGAATACGAGTGGTTACATCACCTGAAATATCAATATCACCTGCAACACTACCCAACACGCCGAAACGAGCATTTGCATTATAAGTGAGTATAGAACCTTTTTGTTTAGTCAATTGTCCCCCAATCCATGCCACATTTTCCGATTCTTTTTGCGGAATACGGAAATCAGGAGCAGGTGTGAGATTAACATCTCTATTGGCAACATACAACATACTATCGACCACTTGCTTGTATTTTCTCATTTCATAAGTAGCATACACAGCCAAACCGAATTTTGCATACTTATTAAATCCTTCAAGCATTGATATACCCAACGTATTGGATAAATGCCAATATTCTGTTTTTTCATCGGTTCCGTTAAGTGACAAATAGCAATTCTTGTAAAAAGTCCTGTCTTCAGTTGAATTATCATCGATATATCGGTGCAAATTGGTCTTATAATCCATTGTCCAAATGAAACTTGTTACAGGGATATATTCTTTATGCTCTATTGTATCGTTGACACTATCTTTCCATGTGCGATAATAGCCTACCTTATAACGGTGATTCATATAAAATTGATGACCTGTAACACGAGAATGCGCACTATTCAAATTGGTTGGGATATTTTTTGTATCCACTTTTGTTTCACCACCTTGTACTTCGGCAGGATCGGTAATGTATCTATCATCTGTTATACCTCCGTTTTCCTTATTCAACGAATTGAAATTGTTAAAACACGCCTGCAATTCATATCGATCACCTGTATAAGAAGTACTTAATCCCCACATGAAATTTTTTGCTGCCTGATATTCATAATTACCTTTTGAATAGATATAATCAAGCATTGCACCTATCTGAAAATTCTTATTGACATTTCCCGAAAATACTCCTTGTAAACGATCTTGATTGTTATACTTCGTCCCACCAAAAGTATAAGTCAACAACGTCATCGGTATTCGTGTATTATAGAACTTCTGTTTATTTAAAGATGGAATCCAATTACTCAAAGCGTCTTCAAAGAAAAACTCTGTCATATGCCCCCGTTCAAAAAATATCTGATTTTGTCCCGGTGCTCCATAATTACCGGTAGAGGCAAATACCAAACTTTGATTGGGCGTTACATAATTTTGTGAAAAATTATCTTGCAAAGTATCAATTGTCGATTCATAACGTTGCCCTAACGGTTGTGAAATAGTCCACGCATAGGACGGTTCTATAACAATATCATCCTTTGCCCAAACAGCAACCGAGCTCATTATCACAGCTCCAAACACTATATATTGTATAAATTTCCTCATTTTAAAAATTATTCATTTTACAAAAGTAGTTGATTTTACTCACACATAGAGATATAAGAGACATAATTTTTGCAAATTCAATAAAAAAGTCGCACTTTCTTGAGAATGGTGCGACTTCATAATTCCTATATTTAACAAAATCAGGTTATAACGAAAGTTTTACTCCTACATAGACACTTCGGGGCATCATCGGTCCATACATATAATCGGAATTGCACAATTCACCCTTATCAAAATCCTCTTGGAATGAATTGAAAATGTTATGTACTCCTGCATTTATCTGCAAAGTAGAGAAATTAAACAATTTAAAATCGTATCCTGCCCTATGGTATGCAGAGCGAACACATCATCCAATGCAGTATAAAAGCCCTCCACAAGAAGATTGGTCTGTATCTCACCTATATTGAAATAGAAATCTCCTAAAAGGCTGAAACTATTAGAGCTTTCCTCTTTCAAGTCATCGGCAAGAACTGTAAC
>CAZTFX010000129.1:0-2676 GCA_964613095.1 uncultured Muribaculaceae bacterium
GAGTGAGGAAAGACACTGATAGGAAATTCTCCTCCTGATAGTTCGGCACCCTTACGCATAGCCTCACCGATTATACTCTCTGCAGATAATCGTTCGTTCATAGCCGAGTGTATTAGAGGTTAAAACCGCCTTTGGGCTTGCGCTTCATACCGAGAACTATCTCCGCTGCTTGTTCTTGGAGATTGAGAGCCTGTAATGGCTTTCGCCCGTCCTCAATCCATTGCAACAACTCATCCTCGTAGAAGTAGAGTTTCTTGCCACGCTTGTATGCTGGAATCAACCCCTTGCGTGCGAGCGTGTAGATAGTGGGTTTCGCCTTGCGTGTGATTTGACACGCTTTGTCAATCTCAACAATGCGATGCTTGTCAATTGCTGGTTGTGGCTGCAATGTCGCCACAATTTTGTGGATTCGCTCCACCTGTTCTGTCAGATAACCCACCGCCTGCGGCAGCTTATCAAAAGTAATTTCATTTGCCATACGCGAATTAGTTTTAATGATTTGATGGCAAAGGAAATGGTGTTATAATGGTGAAATCACCCACCAAAATATAACTGCAAAATAACTCTTGGATGGTGGTTGGTAGTGAGATAAAGTGCTGATTTTCGCTAAATGTGGAATGTGTGATGATAAAATATGAGGTGTAAAATGCTAAGTTTGATAAGTTTTGGGTAATTTTGTAGATATAAATCAAGTAGCTATGACACTTAGAGAATTAAAGAATAAGATTTTGCTTGCCTTATACGAACGATATAAGGAGGGTAATACTTCTCATATTGAGTTTGATAAATTATGTTCGTTATATTCTATAATATATGATTCTGAAAAACAGTTGGCTGATGCTTTCGAAAGTCTTCATAGTAATAATTATTTAACTGCAACTTTTCTGATAAATAATAAAGGGATTATTCATGGACTTACGCCCAATGGTGTACAATTTATTGAGGAGCATCTTTTAACAGACGAGGACCTAATGCTGATAGTTTAAAAGATACAGATTCATATACAAAATCTGGTTATAATTTAGATGTTGATACAGATGAGATTTCAACATCACAAGATCATAGTTCAGAAAAGGAAGATAATTATTCAGTGGCTTTTAATTCGAAAGAAAGTTATCAAGATATAAATGACTCTTCAGTAAATCCTTGTTTTGGTATAGATAAGTTAGTCGAATGTTATGTTAACCAATTAGATAAAATTGCAGAACATACCAATGATAATTTTTGTATGTTAGGAATTTTCGGACCTTGGGGTAGAGGTAAAACCTATTTCTTTGAACGAGTAAAAAAAAGACTGACAGATCATGGTAAAAATACAAAATCAAAATCCCAATCAGTAATTGAGTATAAAATAATAGAATTTAATGCTTGGAAATACCAAGACACCCCAGAGATATGGGCTTATTTATACGAGACCATATATAAGCAAGGATTAAATTGTTTCCAGCAATTGTTATTTAACTTGTTTTACCTAATTAAGCACCAATGGATTCGTATAATATTGTCAATAGCGATATTCATATTGATATGCATACTGTATAATCAAATATCTGTATTGCAAGGATTATCAGAATCTGTTAAGTCAATTATGGAAGAACTGAAGTTGCCATTGGTATGGTTTACAACTTTAAGCGGAATTTTTTATGCCGCAATTAAAAATCCTTTTTCTATATTGAGAGCAATAGAAAAGAATCTGAAAAGAAAATCGTACAAAGGTATGTTAGGGATTCAAAATGATTTAGAACAAGATCTTGTTTCTCTTATAAATTTCATTGTACGCAAGAAAGACCTCAAAGAAAAACAGATTATACTTTATGTAGATGATATTGATAGATGTGAATCTTCAAAAATGCTGGAGATTGTCAATTCTTTACGTCTAATTTTGGAACACAGAGACATACAAAAAAGACTGATTGTCATATGTAGCGTGGATGCAAATAAGTTGAAAAATGCATATTGTGCTAATATATATAATAGTAATTCAACAGAGGATCTCTTAAAAGATTCAAATAGGCATCTGGATAAACTATTTATTTTTAGTATTGGACTGGCACCTTTGGATAAATCCCAACAAATAGAATATTTGGATAAATTAGTAGTAACTGATGAAGCAGTTAAAGAAAATGTTTCAGAATTTCCGTTCAGTATTAATCGGGAAAAGCATTCATTATTTGTTCAAGCAGAAGAAACAGAAATAGAAGTTCTGAATGAGGCTAAAATTAAAGAGTTATTGATTAAGTATATAGAAGAAAATAATATCGAAGGATTAACTCCACGAAAAATAAGAATTATATTTTATAGATTATTGTTTGCTAATAATATAATAGCAGCTGGTAATGGCTATTGTACTGAGGAGACAATCAATCATATTATTTTGGCATCACTCAATGACAATACTGAGATAGAGACTGCTATGGCGTTTAGCGATGTGATAAAAATGGTTGTTCCGTACTGATGCAAGAATTTAAGATGCAATCTCCCCATTCAACTTAATCCTACACTCGGACTCGGTGTGCGACATCTTACGCTCGATGGTTGATACTTCTATGTCGCGGAGGGCGTGAGCAAAGACACGCTTAATGAATGTGGCAGTGTGGATACGCTTTTTGCCGAATGCCTTTCCGATGTTCCAGCCGAAGTGCATCAGGTCGATGCTTTTGAGTGCAGAATCAACCG
>CAZTFX010000130.1:0-2577 GCA_964613095.1 uncultured Muribaculaceae bacterium
GGAAGAGTGTTAATTGAAGTAGAAGGTGTGAGCTACGATATAGCTAAGGAAGCATTGCGTTTAGCTGCTCAAAAGCTCCCTGTTGCTACTAAATTTATTGTGCGTCGTGATTATGACGAATCTCAAAACGTGTAATACTTTAAGGATATGAAACAGGCTGAAATTAAAGAATTAAGCGATAAAGAGCTTAAAGAAAGACTAGAAGTGGCTGAAAAGGCTTATTTGCAAACTAAGATCAACCACGCAATCTCACCTCTAGACAATCCTTCAAAGATTACTAAAGATAGAAAAGAGATTGCACGCATGAAGACCGAGATCAGAGCTCGTGAATTATCATCAAAATAATCCCAAATAATTAAATGGAAACTAGAAATTTAAGAAAAGAAAGAATTGGGGTTGTTTCTAGCAACAAGGGTGACAAGACTATCACTGTTACTATCAAGTGGAAGGAGAAACACCCAATTTATGGTAAGTTTGTCAACAAGACAAAAAAATACCATGCTCATGATGAGAAGAACGAATGTAGCGTAGGCGACAAGGTTCGTTTGATGGAAACTCGTCCTTTGAGCAAGACTAAGAGATGGAGATTGGTAGAAATAATCGAAAAAGTGAAGTAATATGATACAGACTGAAAGCCGATTGACAGTTGCAGATAATAGTGGTGCTAAGGAAGTACTATGTATCCGTGTTTTAGGGGGTACAGGCCGCAGATATGCATCGGTAGGTGACGTGATTGTAGTGACAGTAAAGCATGCAATCCCTTCATCGGATGTAAAGAAAGGTACTGTATCAAAGGCGGTTATCGTGAGAACAAAGAAAGAAATACGTCGTGCTGACGGTTCTTACATTCGTTTCGACGATAACGCATGTGTGTTGTTGAATAATGCAGGTGAACTTCGTGGAACTCGTATTTTCGGTCCTGTAGCTCGTGAATTGCGTGCTACTAATATGAAAATCGTTTCATTGGCACCTGAAGTACTCTAATTGATAAAATAAACTAGAAACAGTAATGGCTAAATTACATATCAAAAAGGGTGATACAGTTTACGTAAATGCTGGTGACGACAAGGGAAAAACCGGTCGTGTACTAAGTGTTCTTACAGATAAGAACAAAGCTGTTGTAGAAGGTGTCAATATGGTATCAAAGAGTACCAAGCCTAGTGCTAAGCATCCACAAGGAGGCATTGTGAAAATGGAAGCTCCAATTAATGTTTCCAACCTAAATTTGGTTGATCCTAAGAGTGGCAAACCAACACGTGTTGGACATCGTGTTAACGAAAACGGAGTAAAAGTACGTTATTCAAAGAAATCAGGAGAGGAGATTAAATAATGGCTACTTTAAAGAATGAATATAAGGAGAGAATTTTGCCTGCTCTCATGAAGAAATTTAATTACAGTACTGTGATGCAAGCTCCAAAGCTAGAAAAGATTGTTCTTAACGAAGGTTTGGGTGATGCTACACAAGATAAGAAAATTATCGAAACAGCAATTAATGAATTGACTGCTATCACAGGACAAAAGGCAGTTGCTACTTTGTCAAGAAAGGATATTTCTAATTTCAAGGTGCGTAAAAAGATGCCTATCGGTGTTCGCGTAACTTTGCGTGGTGAACGTATGTATGAATTCATGGAACGTTTCATCCGTATAGCATTGCCACGTATCCGTGACTTTAAGGGTATTCCTGGTAAATTTGACGGTCGTGGTAATTACACCGTAGGTATCACAGAACAAATTATCTTCCCTGAAATCAATATCGATTCTGTAACTAAGATGACTGGTATGAATATCACATTTGTGACTTCTGCTAAGACTGATGAAGAAGGATATGAATTGATGAAGGAATTTGGTTTACCATTTACAAATGCTAAATAAATAACTGAATTATGGCAAAAGAATCGATGAAAGCTCGTGAAGTGAAGAGAGCTAAGCTTGTAGCAAAATATGCTGCAAAGAAAGCAGCTCTTAAGGCAGCCGGCGACTATGAAGGCTTGCAAGCACTTCCAAAAAATGCTTCAGCAGTGCGTTTGCATAACCGTTGCAAAATCACCGGACGTCCTAAAGGATATATGCGCCAATTCGGAATTTCTCGTATTCAATTCCGTGAAATGGCATCGGCCGGTTTGATTCCAGGTGTAAAGAAAGCGAGCTGGTAAACTAGAGAATATTAAATAAGCTAAAAGAGAGTATTAAATATTGTTCGGAACTTCCGAATCAATTTAAACAATTTTTTTATGACTGATCCAATAGCAGATTATCTAACAAGATTGAGGAATGCGATCAAGGCTCAACACAGAGTCGTTGAAATCCCTTCCTCTAAAATGAAAAAGGAAATTACAAAGATCCTTTTCGAAAAAGGCTACATCTTGAACTATAAGTTTGTAGAAGATGGTACGCCTTCAGGCGCAATTAAAATTGCGTTAAAGTATGATCCGGTGGACAAAGTAAACGCTATTAAGAGTTTGACTCGCGTTTCTCGTCCGGGTTTGCGTCAATACACAGGCTACAAAGATATGCCTAGAGTTTTGAATGGTTTAGGAATCGCAATCATCTCTACCTCTAAGGGAGTGATGACCAATA
>CAZTFX010000131.1:0-2541 GCA_964613095.1 uncultured Muribaculaceae bacterium
ATCACTACAAAGGTATCACTTATTTATAGAAACACATACTTTTGCTACTGAGCCAAAAAAAGCACTATTTTAGTGTAACATTTTATACCGTTATTCGTCTAGTAAGTAGAAGAGGGGTAAAAAGCTTAAAAACTCACTTGAAAAGGCGCATTTTACGATGGATACATCGAGATTTAAACAAATATTGTTACCGTTGAATGCTACATTGTATCGCATGGCTTATCATATTATTAAAGATACCGATATTGCAAAAGATATGGTGCAAGAAGCCTATATCACAATGTGGAATAAACGGAATGAACTTGATGATGTGGAAAATGTAGAATCCTTTGCAATGAGTGTTGTTAGAAACCGATGTATTGATTATTTGCGTTCTGTTCATGTTCATGGAGGGTTGGCTATTGATATGATTGAAATGGCTGATGAAGATTCTACTATCGAAGAAGAACTGGATGATATAGAACGATTAAATAATGTGATGAAAAAATTGAACCGACTGCCGGTACGCCAAAAGCAGATACTTTTAATGCGTGGAGTGCAGGACTTGACGATTGCAGAAATTGAGCAATTAACAGGATTATCTAATATGAATATTCGCACGTTACTTTCAAGAGCAAGAAAACGATTGAAAGAATTGTGTGAGGCTGAAATAAATATTTAGCTATGAAAAGTGTAGAAGAAATAAAATTGTTGCTTGAGAAGTTTTATGATGGGATTACATCTCATGAGGAAGAATTGTTGATAAAAGAATTCTTTACATATTGTGAAGATATACCGGAAGACATGATAGCCGACAAAGAGGTTTTTAATGTTCTTATTAAAGCGGAACAAGAACTAATGGATAATATAGAAATTCCGGTAGATTTAGAGCAAGAATTGTCTGAATTGATTGATGTTGAGGCACAAAAAGAAAATCATGTGAAAATATGGTGGACTTGGAGACGCATAAGCGGAATAGCTGCCAGCATTTGTATTATTGGTACAATTGGTGTATATTTGATGATTAATCAACCTGAAGAGGAAATATATACGGACGGTATATTATCAAAGCGTGCATATATTCCGCAAACAGAGGAAGAAGCAGTGAAAGAGACAGAACGTGCGTTATTACTGATGTCGGAAAAATTATCACAGGCAAATGAACGTTTTGAATATGCTGCATTAAAACTGGAACAATTAAATTGAAACTCATAAAAATATATAAGGATATGAAACGATATATTTTAGCTATTATGTTTCTTTTAAGTATGGTACAAATTTCTGTACATGCACAAGAAGCCATTTTAGAAGAAATTTCGGAAATGAAGAATGTTGAGGTTGTGTATATCTCAAAGGCTATGTTGAAGTCAATGCGTGCACATGGCATGAACGTTGGAGGAATGAATATTTCTACCCTTGCGAATGAATTGTCAAGTTTGAATATCATGACGGTGGAAGATGAAAGAGCTGTTTCTAAGGTACGAAATAAATTAAAGACAGTAGGTAAGGATTATAATATGGAGGTTGTAGTAAAAATTAAGGATAGTGCAGGCTCTACCGAAATGTATGCCACAAGAGATTCAAAAAATTATTATGCTCAATTGTTGACCATTGTGGATGAGGGTGATGAAATGACCATAATTTATATGACAGGAACAATAGGTATGGGTAGTCTAAATGAATTGACTAAAAAGAATAATGCAAGAATTAATAAAAAGAAAAATAAAAACACTTCTTATTATGATAGTTTCGGTTGTGAGATTGATGATTTTAATTCTTATGCCGATTGGGGTAGCTTAGGTGAAAATTTAAGTAAATTAAAAGAACTCGGTATTCTTGATAATATAGATTTTAGCTCATTAAATAATTTGGATATGTTGAATATACCGGATAATAATGAATCAAATAAAATATATGGAAATATAGAACCATCTTTGGACAAAATAAACAAACAATTAAAATTATATCGTGATTCGTTGGACAGAATATCTAAAAAGATAGCTAAAGTGGGCAAGGATTATGAATTACGTTCAAAACTATATGAAGAAAGAAGTCGTTTGTATGAGAATCGTGGTAAATTGTACGATTTGCGAGGTAAATTACAACGTTTAAGTAATAATTCTAAACAAAGTGCAAGAAAAATAAAAAACAAAGTTTATGTAGGCGGTGATTCGTATGTTTGGGTAACCGATGGGGATGAAGCTAGAGACAAATGGTATCTTGTGGTTGCATCGTGCAAAACAAAAAAAGAAGCAGAAAAATATATTAAGAAAAATAATTTGAAAAATACCGAAATTCTAAAGGGAAGAAACGAGTGGTATAGAATCGCTGTTTCACGAGGAAGTTTTGACGAGATAGAAGCGCTTAGGAATAGCGATAAATATAAAGATACAGGAGCATGGATATGCTATAAAGAATTAAATATATAAGAAAATAAGAAACACGTTTGAAAAAACAAGTCATACTATTGTGAGTTTAAGAAAAAAAACTTAACTTTGCACTCGCAAACAAGAAAATGGTTCGCTAGCTCAACTGAATAGAGCATCTGACTACGGATCAGAA
>CAZTFX010000132.1:0-2489 GCA_964613095.1 uncultured Muribaculaceae bacterium
AACGCATAAAAGAGGTTGCTAAATTGTGCGGTATAGAGAAGCGAACTTCGTTCCACATGGCAAGACATAGCAATTTGTCTTTCCTGCTGAAAAACAAACGATTTACAGAATTTTAATTTACGACAGGTAACGATTTAGAAACAAGCGAAGTTCCCTTATCTGTCTTATTCTACATTATTGAAAAGAACGCTTTATCTTAATTGCAAAGATATCTAAATAATTTCAAATAACAATATTAAAAATCAAGTAATGATATAAATTGCGTGGTTAGCAACATTGCCGAATTTTCGTTTTATTTAATACAAAGGAACCGCTATTTTTTAGCAGCTCCTAGAAAAAGCCCCTTCCTTTCTTTTGTTCCAAACCTAACAAAATGAATATTGTTTAATGAAGATAAATCAAAATCATTCGTAGAAATTTTGTTGTCAATTATTATAATTTGATATTCCCACTGTCTATTATTACAATAAGTTGCAAAAGCGTCTAATACACCCATCTTTCGATTATCTTCACCTAAAACTTTACCATCATACCTAGTGCTCATAGGTGAATCTAAGACAAGAAGTGATGAAAATGCTCTTTCATTCTTTTTACAGAAGTCCATAAGAGCTATCATCATTGCTGCACATGATACCCCACGATTACCCTGTCCATAACTTCTTCGATGTCTATCACCAATCATAATATCAAATTGAGAGTAGTCAAAAGTGATATTTTCATCTTTTGTCATAAAGTTCCATTTCACTAATATGTCCTTAATAAGTTCAAAATAATCTAACTGCATTACTTTTCTTCTTGTTGATGACAACTTTGATGAAATACTATTTAATGTTTCTTGAATGATATTGAGTTTTTTATTGAGTTGTTCTCTTTTTTCTTGCAACTGAGAATATTTTACTTGTTTCTCATGATTCTTTTCGCTCCTACTTAAAATATCCTTGATATTAGATATATCGGGTTCTATATTTTTTTATATAAGAACTAATTCGTGTCAATTCATCATCTAGCATTTGAAGCTTTGCTTTAGCTCGTTCTAAATTAGATTCTTTCACTGATATTAATGTATTGACATCATTAATTTTAAAGCGAGTATTCTCACACTCTTGTATAATAACTTTCAAATATTCTTCTGCGTTTATCGAATCTATATCACAAGTATCTAATTTTTGATGACATAGTGGGCATACTGTATCTGGCAATAACTCAAGCATCTGCTTTCCCTGCAAGATTGTTTCCAACCTTAAAATATCATTTTCATAAAAAGATTTTAATTGTTTCATTCTTTCAATGAAAGAATAAAGATTCTTAACAGCTATGTCTAAACGTTGCTTATTGTTTAATAGCTGTCTTTGTAAATTATATTGGGTTGTTAATTCTTCAGACATTATTTTAATTCTATCTTGATATTGTTTTATAAACTTATCATCAGAAATAGAAATATAACTTACATCACCCAAACGTTCCAACTCGTCTTCAATACCTTCTAACTCATCTTTTATGAATTCTAATTTACCATTTAACCTTGATTTTCTTATTGCAGGATCTTCATCTGGTCTAAAATCAGAATCATCAATACCCGTCATTAGGTATGAAATAAAATTCTGATATTTTGTCTGTAAGGCGTTATTCTCATTCTCATAAAATGGCGAATATTTATTATTAGTAATTCTTGTCTCATCCACCATTATTAGATGTCTAATAGTTGCATAAGAAATCTGAGAAGGATTCTTTTTACTACTAGTTGCTATCTTCAAATTAGGAATCTCTGCAATTTTTAACATGAAATCAGAAAATGCGATACTCGAACTTCCATTTGTATTATATTTTATGGGATTAGCATCATTACTCTCAAACTCATATATACTACATTTTTTTACATAGACATCATTACAACCAATAGTTCTTTTTATTGTATATATATCATCAGATTTTGTATGTAGTTCCATTAAGAATGTTGTATACGGATTACCTTCCGGTGGCATATTCTCTATAACCTTATTGTCTCGGCCTAACATATAATCCAAGATATTAAACAAGGTTGTTTTACCTCTGTCAGAATCTCCAATAACAACATTACATCCAGGCTTGAACTCTATTTCGGAATCAAGCACATTTTCACCTCTTGCTACAATCTTCGATATGTAAAAACCATTATTCATAATGCTATTCTAAATTCCAATTTTCGACATGTGTTTGAACAAAACTATTTAATTCCTCTGCCGTATAATCTCTAAAAAAGGTACACACCCATTTAACCGATTCTCGTAAACATATCATATACTTTGTATCAATAGAATCAATGAAAATTTCTCCTAATTTAGTTAAATTATATTGGGTTTTGGAATCAACTATTTCATGTTTCACCAAGTTCTTTGTAAGAAGCAAATGTAACGAACTATTTATGGTCCTATTTTCACCAATAAAACTACATGAGCGATAAGGGCTCAGTAGCAAAAGTATGTGTTTCTATAAATAAGTGATACCTTTGT
>CAZTFX010000133.1:0-2468 GCA_964613095.1 uncultured Muribaculaceae bacterium
TAGAGCATCAGCCTTCCAAGCTGAGGGTCGCGAGTTTGAGCCTCGTCTTCCGCTCAAATTGTTTGCCTGTGTAGCTCAGGGGTAGAGCACTTCCTTGGTAAGGAAGAGGTCACGAGTTCAAATCTCGTCACCGGCTCAATGAAAAAGAACAATGAGGCAGGGACGACTGTGTCGGTCTTGTCGTAGTTATGAAACGAGACAGAGAAAGTTAATCATTTAATCAAAAAAATAACAAAGTTATGGCAAAAGAGAAATTCGAAAGATCAAAACCGCACGTAAACATCGGTACAATTGGTCACGTTGACCACGGTAAGACTACTTTGACTGCTGCTATTACTACAGTATTGGCTAAGGCTGGTCTTTCTGAGTTGCGTTCATTCGATTCTATCGATAACGCTCCTGAAGAAAAAGAACGTGGTATCACTATTAATACTTCTCACGTAGAGTATCAAACAGCAAATCGTCACTATGCACACGTTGACTGTCCGGGACACGCCGACTATGTAAAGAACATGGTTACCGGTGCTGCTCAAATGGACGGTGCTATCATCGTGTGTGCTGCAACAGATGGTCCGATGCCTCAAACACGTGAACACATTCTTCTTGCTCGCCAAGTAAACGTTCCACGTCTTGTTGTATTTTTGAACAAGTGTGATATGGTTGACGACGAAGAAATGTTCGAACTTGTTGAAATGGAAATGCGTGACCTTCTAGCTCAATATGAATATGATGGAGATAATACTCCTATCATTCGCGGTTCTGCACTTGGTGCATTGAACGGTGAAGCACAATGGGAAGAAAAGGTTATGGAACTTATGGCTGCTGTTGACGAATGGATTCCACTTCCTCCACGTGATATCGATAAACCATTCTTGATGCCGGTTGAAGACGTGTTCTCTATCACAGGTCGTGGTACAGTAGCAACAGGTCGTATCGAAACAGGTATTGTTAAGGTTGGTGACGAAGTTCAAATCATGGGTCTTGGTGCTGACTTGAAGTCTGTGGTAACAGGTGTTGAAATGTTCCGTAAACTTCTAGATCAAGGTGAAGCCGGTGATAACGTAGGTCTTCTACTTCGTGGTATCGATAAGAATGAAATTAAACGTGGTATGGTACTTTGCCATCCGGGAGTTGTTAAACCACACTCTGAATTCAAGGCTTCAGTTTATGTATTGAAGAAAGAAGAAGGTGGTCGTCACACTCCATTCAAGAACCACTATCGCCCTCAATTCTATGTTCGTACACTTGACGTAACCGGTGAAATTACTCTTCCGGAAGGAGTTGAAATGGTAATGCCTGGTGACCACGTAGAAATTACAGTTAAGTTGATTACTCCTGTAGCATGTGATAAGGGTCTACGTTTCGCTATCCGTGAAGGTGGTCGTACAGTAGGTTCAGGTCAGATTACAGATATTCTTGACTAATCTTTAGTAAAGATAAAATTAAAATCCGGCTACTCCGGTAGCCGGTATTATACGGGAATAGCTCAGTCGGTAGAGCACTGGTCTCCAAAACCAGGTGTCGGGAGTTCGAGCCTCTCTTCCCGTGCTTAAGTTTTTAAAGTAATGAAGAAATTAAAAATATTTACGGATATCGAGGAATCTTATAATGAGCTAGTTTATAAGGTTTCTTGGCCAAACAAGAGCCAACTAGTCGAGAGCAGTGTCGTGGTTATGGTAGCTTCCATCATAATCGCACTTGTGATATTTGCAATGGACTGGATAATAGACGCGATAATGCACTTAATCTACGGTTTGGGTTTCTAATCGTTGAGAGAGTAAGTTATGAATATTCAAAGTGGTAAATCAATGGCTGAAGAAAAGAAAAGATGGTACGTTTTGCGTGCTATATCAGGTAAAGAAGCTAAGGTGAAGGAAATTCTGGATGCGTCCATGAAGAATACAGATCTTGGTAAATATGTTTCTCAAGTATTGATACCTACTGAGAAGGTCTATGCGACACGAAACGGGAAAAAGGTTCTAAAAGAAAGGAATCTTTATTCCGGTTATGTGTTTGTTGAGGCGAATCTCACTGGCGAGGTTGTAAATACATTGGTAAACACAACAAATGTGATAGACTTTATTCGTGAAAGAGGGGCAGAACGTCGTCCTGAACCGATTCGCGAGAGTGAAGTAGCGCGTATGCTTGGTGCTGCCGATGAACAGCAGGAAACTGAAGATGCAGTTGCTAATGACTTCATCGTAGGTGAAATTGTAAAAGTGAATTATGGACCTTTCAGCGGTTTTACCGGTGAAATAGAGGAAGTAAATCGCGAAAAACGCAAACTCAAGGTGATGGTTAAAGTCTTCGGCAGAAAGACACCTCTTGAATTGGATAATTCGCAAGTAGAAAGGGAATAACGAGCAATTTTGTTACGGTGCAAGTTAAACCCGCCTAACTAACAAAAAAAGTAAAAGAAAATGGCTAAAGAAATTGCTGGACAGATCAAATTGCAGATTAAGGGTGGA
>CAZTFX010000134.1:0-2365 GCA_964613095.1 uncultured Muribaculaceae bacterium
AATATAAACTATGTTCTACAGCAATGTGGGACGCTTAATATTTACGTATGAAAAAGTTATTAAATTCATTGCTATTGCCTGCACTGTTATTGTGCTGCTATTCGTGCGTAGATTGTAAAGACATTGACGAGCCGCAAGTCCCAACAGTCGAGTCCGGAGAAAAGGAGGAAAATGTAATCGTGACCACCGGATCTGCAACCGGCATAACCAACTCAACCACCACAATAAGTGGAAATGTTGTTAGTCTTGGAACAGTAGGAACAGATATTCATATCGGAGTTCTTTATTCTCGTTATGATTCCATACCGAATTTGTTGTTAACCAATGTGGTATTTAAAGAAAGCAATCTTAATACAGAAGGAGAGTTTAGTGTATCATTAATCAATTTGGAAAGTGCTTTAATTTATTACTATCGAACATGTGTAATAATAGATGATGAAGTTTATTATGGCGAAGTTTCTTCATTCACCACCATAGATGAGATTACGCCCGGTCAGGAGGTCGATTTAGGATTATCGGTAAAATGGGCAGGATGGAACGTAGGTGCAACTTCGCCTGAAGAATATGGTGGTTATTATGCATGGGGTGAAACCGAAAAAAAGAGTGATTATAGCTATTCTACTTATAAATACTACAATGTAAATATTGGAGATAATATCAGTGGCACCCAATATGATGTAGCAACTGTTAAATGGGGAGACGGTTGGCGAATGCCAACTAAGGAAGAAATAGCAGAACTCAATGATGAATGTAGATTTGAGGGTTATACTTATAAGGGTGTTGCAGGAGTTAAAGTAACCGGTCCTAATGGTAATGCCATCTTCCTGCCTGCTGCGGGTTACCGCATCGGTACTTCGATCCACCATGCCGGCAGCTACGGTTACTACTGGAGTGGTTCGTTGGGCGAGGGCGGCAGCTACTACGCATGGAACTTGAACGTCAGTAGTGGTGGCTACCACGATGTGGTTAACTACGATCGCAGCTGCGGGCGTTCAGTTCGTCCCGTTAGATAAGCGAGTGCGAAGCCACGAGCGATTTAAAATTTTTATTAGTCGCCCGCAATCAAGATTGTGGGCGACCGATTTCAAAAAATATAAGTTATGTCAACCATAAAAGAACGGATAGAACAAGAGCAGTCAAATATCGATAAGATATATTTGTACAAAGAGGGCATATTTTACAAGGCATACGAACGTTCTGCTTATTTGTGGGTAAATAATATATGTAATTATGAAATCAAGAAACGATATGTAAAGCCATATAGGGAATATGTGAGAAATAATACAATAATACGCATAAAAAATGCGGTGAACGGATTAGTGGGTGCGGATTGTGGTAAAATAGAACATTCTGTTAATTCATATTTGGGTATAATGGGGCATTGCAAAAGTTATAATCTGCGTCGGAGAATATTCTGCTCAAATTCTATTATTTCAGGTAATGGGAACTTTGATAAATCAATGAAAACGTATAGAATATTTTTAGCATAGTTTACGGAGAAGGTAGCGAGGAATGAAAGATATATGGAGTAATAAGGTGGTTATTGTTCCATAATTTTTACACATTATTTCGTAACGTTCTTTGAGAGATTTTTTGTGGTATTTATTGGTAAGCCCATCTGTGAGAAAATTTATTATAGGTGTGTCGCCTACGTAAGTGTTCTTTCCGGATTTTTTGAGACATTTGATACACCAATCATAGTCGGATGAAAATCGGTAGTTTAAATCATATAATGGGACAATCTCTCTACGAGGAATAAATGCTTGATGACACACAAGCATTCCTCGTTTAAAACTCTCGGCTGTGAGGATTGCAGGTGCTGTAAGGTGACGTTTACCTATTATCTCTCGTTTAGCATTAACAATTTGAGTTTGTCCATATACTATATCGGTATCGGGCGTAATACAATTTGCAATATTGCTCAAGGTGTGTGAGTCAACAAAACTATCTCCTGCATTAAGGAAAATAAGATATTCACCTTTGGCTTTAGTGATACTTTTATTCATAGCGTCATAAAGCCCTTTGTCAGGTTCTGAGAAAATCTCCATTTGCCGGATTTTTGCTTTTCGAGCAATATCAAGAGTGTTATCTTTTGAGGCACCGTCAATTATAAGGTACTCGAAATCGCTAAAATCTTGTTCTTTTATGCTGTTCAATGTAGGTGCTAATACATCTGCTGCATTGTAAGTGACTGTAATTATGCTGAAAAGAGGTTTCATAAACTTATAAATTTAGTGCAAAGTTAATAATAGTTCCTTATAAAATAACAGAAATATCAGTATTTCCCCGAAACAAATGAATAATGGAAATTTTGAAGAATCCAAATAGAAACGCAACGTTTTTCATATGAATTAAAGATTAATAA
>CAZTFX010000135.1:0-2113 GCA_964613095.1 uncultured Muribaculaceae bacterium
TCAGGCAATATTATTTAAGTTCAACTTCTGCGCCAGCTTCTTCTAGTTGCTTCTTAAGACCTTCAGCGTCAGCCTTAGCAAGACCTTCCTTAACAACACTTGGAGTACCGTCTACAAGTTCCTTAGCTTCCTTCAAGCCAAGACCTGTAAGTTCCTTAACCAATTTAACGATAGCTAGCTTGCTAGCACCTGCTGACTTAAGAACTACATCGAATGAGCTCTTTTCTTCCTCAGCAGCAGCACCTGCAGCAGCAGGAGCAGCAACAGCAACAGCTGCAGCAGCTGGTTCAATACCGTATTCTTCTTTCAAAATTTGAGCAAGTTCGTTTACTTCCTTTACTGAAAGGTTAACTAATTGTTCTGCAAAAGCTTTCAAATCTGCCATTTTTGTATAATTTTATTTGTTTGTTTTTATTCTTTATTTGATAATGTTTCAAGTATGCCATGCAATTTATTTCCACCTGATTGCAATGCTGAAATAACGTTCTTAGCAGGTGATTGCAACAATGCAACAACGTCTGCGATAAGTTCGTTCTTGCTCTTCAAGCTTGCCAAGAAATCAAGTTGTTCTGCACCCATATAAACTGTTTCTTCAACGAAAGCAGCTTTCAATACAGGAAGTGTATCACCTTTCTTGATAAAACCTTTAAGCAATTTAGCAGGAGCATTACCGGTGTTGCTTAGCAACAAAGAGGTCGAACCCTTTAATGCTGGATATAGACCTGAGTAATCTACATCTGACTGATCCATTGCTTTTTTAAGCAATGTATTTTTTACAACTACCAATTTAACATCAGCCTTAGCACATGCGCGACGCAAATCGCTTGTCTTTTCTGCATTAAGACCGGCAGTTTCAGCCAAATATACGCAACTGTAATCCTTTAGAATATTTGAAATATTCTCTACAACTGTATATTTATCTTCCTTTCTCATTTCTTCTAATCTTTAAGGGGTTACTCTTCGACTGATTTTGTATCAATCTTTAGACCTGAACTCATTGTACTTGAAAGATAAATACTCTTTAGATAAGTTCCCTTGGCAGTAGCAGGTTTAAGTTTAATCAATGTGCTAATAAATTCCTTAGCATTATCTTTAATCTTATCTGCGTCAAATGATACCTTACCGATTGAAGCGTGAACGATACCATTCTTATCTACCTTAAAGTCAATCTTACCTTGTTTCACTTCCTTTACAGCCTTAGCTACATCCGGAGTAACAGTACCACTCTTTGGGTTAGGCATCAATCCACGAGGACCTAGGATTCTACCTAGCGCACCAATTTTACCCATTATAGCAGGTTGAGTGATAATCACGTCAATGTCGGTCCATCCGCCTTTAATTTTTTCAATATATTCATCAAGACCTACATAATCAGCACCTGCTTCTTTAGCAGCTGCTTCAGCATCCGGGCTACACAAGCACAATACGCGTACTTGCTTACCTGTTCCGTGAGGTAATGAAACCACACCGCGAACCATTTGATTAGCCTTACGAGGATCGACTCCTAGACGTACATCTATATCTACCGAAGCATCAAACTTGGTGAAAGTAATCTCTTTTACCATCTCTGCTGCTTCCTTAAGGGTGTAAATCTTTCCAGGTTCAATCTTCTCCTTAATTAACTTTTGATTCTTTGTAAGTTTACCCATGTCAATTTAAGTTTTAATTGTTTTCTGGGAAAGCTCCCTTAACAGTGATACCCATACTTCTAGCTGTTCCTGCAACCATCTTCATAGCTGAGTCTAAAGTAAAACAGTTCAAATCCGGCATTTTATCCTCAGCAATTGTCTTAACCTGTTCCCAAGTAATTTCAGCAATTTTTTTACGGTTAGGTTGAGCAGAACCACTCTTAACCTTAGAGACTTCCAATAGCTGCACTGCTACCGGTGGAGTCTTAACCACAAAATCAAAGCTCTTATCGGTGTAATAAGTAATCACAACCGGAAGTACTTTTCCTGCTTTGTCTTGAGTACGGGCATTAAATTGCTTGCAAAACTCCATGATGTTAATACCCTTAGAACCTAACGCAGGTCCTACTGGTGGTGAAGGATTTGCTGCTCCACCCTTAATCTGCAATTTGATCTGTCCAGCAATTTCTTTAGCCATTTTCTTT
>CAZTFX010000136.1:0-2103 GCA_964613095.1 uncultured Muribaculaceae bacterium
ATGAGGTTCTGACTACTCGCTAATGGTAAATTGAATTTATAGAACCTCCCTTATATAATATTATATCCTCATGTCGTTTTTTGTGGTCAAGATTGGTATACCACTGTACTCCAGAAACTCGAATCATACCCTCTCTATGATCTCCTGCAGTTGCAATATCCTCATAATTTGAGATAAAATGACCTGCACCACCTTTGAATCCATATCCTAACCATATTTGATTATTTTTTATCAGAGGGAAAATCTCTTTGTATGTAATTGCATTTTGATGTCCTATAATCAGGAATTTTTTATCATACTCTATTAGTTGTGCTACATATTCACGAAAGAGTGAGAATGGAGGATTAGTAACTACAATATCTGCTTCTTTCAGTAATTCAATACATTCAGCACTGCGGAAATCTCCATCACCTTTCAAGGGTTTTATGCCAATTTCCTCGGGGTCGGGAATCCTATTGCCATTCTTGTCGCCTTCATAAATGAGATAAACGGCTTGCTCAGATTTGTTTTGGCTGAACAAATCCATGTTTTGACTTTTATAGCAGGTTGTAATCAATCGCTTTAAACCAAGAAACTCAAAGTTGTAAGCAAAATAAGTGAAGAAATTACTTACACGAGGATCATCACAATTACATAGTACAGTCTTACCACGAAAGTGTTCGCGGTAGTGACGCAACTCATTGTTTATATCCTCAAGTTGCGTATAAAATTCATCTTTTTTTGCTTCCTTTGCTTTATCAACAGTTCGTTTCGCCATATTAATTTATTGGATTTTTGGTTGTTGCATTTGTTCAATCAATACAACTTTAGCCTATTTAAATCTTTTATGTATTTATACATTTAATTGCGCATATACTGCAAATTTAGTGATAATATGCGAAAAAGTATCTTTTAATAGTAACTATTTTATTGTGGCAATGGCATTTTTTGTTGGTGAAATGATAATTATGTTGGTTTTCGCTTTTTTGAGAACTGGAACTTCCAAGATGATGGGGTGTGACGCCGAGAAATCAGCCCTTGACCTAATTTTTAATATTGTTTTCATACATCGAATTTACAAGAATTGGAAGTAGATATTTTTGTGTGAATTAATCTTTTTGTGTTATTTTCGGTCTAATACTTAAAAATTAGGTAAAGAGCTTATTATGATTAGACGTATTTATATATTATGTGTAGTTGCATTTTTGAGTGTTGGAACTGTATGGGGAGTGAATTTTTCAAATGAAACGCTGAATTATCAGATAGTGTATCATTGGGGACTTATTTGGAAGCATGCAGCGTCGGCAACTATGGAAATTAGGGATTGCGGTAATACTTATGACGCAAAATTATATGCAAAAACACTTTCATGGGTGGATAAGATATATAAAGTGCGTGATACTTTATATTCAACTATTGATAAGAATGGTTTTGTTCCAGTAAAATATATCAAAGCTACGAATGAGAAAAAACATATTGGGCGTGATATTGTAGAATTTCAGAAACAAGACGGTGTGACAACCGGCTTCTGTACGCGTATTCGACCGGGAAAAGAAGATTTTAAAATCACGCTTAATACCGAAGGTGATGCGTATGATATGTTAAGCGTATTTTATCTGTTGAGAAATCTTGACATGGAAAAATTAAAAGCAGATAAAACATATAGTACAACTGTTTTTTCGGGAAAAAGAAAAGAACGTCTTGATATTACGTATGTAGGTGAGGATAATATCAAGCTGCGAGATAAATCGCGACATAATGCATATCATATTAAATTTACGTTTACCGAAGAGGGTAAAGCTAAGTCGAGTGATGATATTGATACATGGATATCAAAAGATGATATGCGAATACCATTGATGCTGAAAGGAAGTTTACCGATAGGGGAAATTCGCGTATATTATTCAAAAGAGTAACATTTGTTTACGTGATAAAATTTCTTTTTAATCAATTTTATTGAAATTTAAATAGTTGTTGGTGCTTTGTAGTAGATGAACAAGCTTTCTGGTGTGTAATTGACATTTTTTAACATAATTTTTCTTGATGGAATTTGTGCAGTATAAAAAAGAGTATTAATTTTGCACTCGCTTTTGGGGAGGACGCTAGTGTGCGTAGGGATTCTGA
>CAZTFX010000137.1:0-2094 GCA_964613095.1 uncultured Muribaculaceae bacterium
TATTAAGACCGTTCCTACAATCAGATTAAACATATCACTGTTACTGCCGCTAGCAACAATGCACCAATCAAATAAACATATACATAGGATTGTATACTTCCTGATTGCAATTTACGAATAGCAAATGACGCAGAGTTGGTTATATTGGCAAGTTTATTCAATGAACCATCCACTATTTGGCGATCAAACCAAGCCAACGGACGGCTTACTCTCTCGAAAATTATTTTATGTGTGATGAATTGATACAACTCATCCATATAGAAACGGTTGTATGCCGCAGTCCACAATCCCTTGAATGATTCAGCCATCTTTGCAGGAGCAGAATTTTCTTTCAAATACAACTTGGTTGCAAGAAGTATAGCTATTACAGCAACAGCAACACTGCTTACTGCTACAGTCATATTCAAATGTATGTGATAATCGGCACGATTCCATGTTACAAATTCACCAAACGGAATAAGTCCTGCTACGATTGATACCACCGACAAAATTATCAAAGGAAGTGACATTGTCATAGGAGCATCGTGTGGAGTATGATGACCATAATCCGGATTATTCCACCAGAATATCTTGTAGTATAAACGGAACATATAGAATGCTGTCATACCTGCCACAAGCATCATCCAAATACCCCAGAATGTATTTTGCTCAAATGCGGCAACAAGGATTTCATCCTTACTGAAGAATCCGGCAAATGGAGGAATACCTGCAATAGCAAGACAGCCTATCAAAAATGCCACGTTACAAATCGGCATATACTTACGAAGACCTCCCATTGCACTCATTTCATTGCTATGAACAGCATGAATGATTGCTCCTGCACACAAGAACAATAACGCCTTAAACATAGCGTGAGTAAACAAATGGAACATAGAAGCCATATATCCTACACCATCATGCAATTCGGGACGAGCTACACCCAAAGATGTAATCATGAATGCAATCTGAGAAATTGTAGAAAATGCAAGTACACGTTTAATATCACTTTGAACACATGCAACCGCCGCAGCATAGAATGCTGTGAATGCACCTATAACTGTAATTACAGTCATTGTACCTTCTTCCAAACAATACAATGGGAACATACGAGCTACCAAATACACACCGGCAACAACCATTGTAGCTGCGTGAATTAAAGCAGACACCGGAGTTGGACCTTCCATTGCATCCGGCAACCAAATGTGCAATGGGAACATTGCCGATTTACCGGCACCACCCATAAATATAAGGGTTAAAGCCCATGCCATTACCGAGCAACCCATAAAAGTTGCACCGCCTGCAGTTGCTATAGCAGCAGTTGGATTACTTGTAAGTGTTATAAAATCAAAAGTTTGCGTATAGAATGATAGGATTAGAATACCTACTAAGAATCCTAAATCGGCAAAACGAGTAACAATAAACGCCTTCTTTGACGCCGATACAGCAGCAGGTAATGTATAATAGAATCCAATCAACAAATATGATGATACACCCACAAGTTCCCAGAATATATACATTTGGAAAATATTCGGAGCCACAACAAGACCAAGCATTGACAATGAGAAAAGTGACAAAAATGCATAATAACGTTGCAATCCCTTTTCATACTCATGGTGATGATCTTGCATATAACCTAAGCTATATAGATGAACCAAGAATGATACAGTTGTAATCACAATAAGCATCATCGCTGAAATAGGATCAAGCAAGAAACCTACCTTGATTACCAAATTTTCACTAAATTCCAACCAAGTCAAATCCCAAGCAATAAGTTGTTGACGTATTCCGTCAATTACTTGACCTTGATCGGTTCCGAAGAAATAGGATAAAGCAATAGAATAAGCTATAACTGCTGTTATACCCATCATTGTTGTACCAACCACTCCGGCAGCTTTTCTACTCAATCTGGTACCCATTAATCCCAAAAACAGGAATGTCAACAAGGGTAATACCAATACTAAATATGAATATGAGAACTCCATAAATATTAAAATTTCATTTTAGTAAGTTCACGAATATCGATATTCTTAGCCATACGGAACACATTGATGATTATGGCAATCACAAGTGCTGTTTCGGCTGCTGCTATCGCGATGGCAAACAATGAGAAGAACA
>CAZTFX010000138.1:0-1971 GCA_964613095.1 uncultured Muribaculaceae bacterium
TTCTTGAAACCAAACTTAGGAACACGGCGTTGAAGTGGCATTTGACCTCCTTCAAAACCAATCTTAGCCTTGTAACCAGAACGAGATTTCGCACCTTTGTGACCACGTGTAGAAGTACCACCTTTGCCAGAACCGGCACCACGACCTATTCTCTTACCCTTCTTGTTAGAACCTACAGCGGGTTGCAAATTACTTAAATCCATATCTTACAAATATTTTAAGCGTTCGTTACTTCCACTAGGTGGCGAACTTTGTTAACCATTCCAAGGATAGCTGGAGTTGCCTCCTTTTCTACCACCTGATTCATTTTTCTCAACCCTAGAGCGTCAAGGGTTCTCTTTTGTACAGCAGGACATTTAATTCTGCTCTTCACTTGCTTTATCTTAATTGTAGCCATCTCGTAACAAATTTTTATCCGTTAAACACTTGTTCCAATGAGATTCCACGATTTTGAGCAACTGTAATCGGGCTTCTCAATTCACTCAATGCTGCAATTGTAGCTTTTACAAGGTTGTGAGGGTTAGATGAACCCTTAGACTTTGCAAGTACGTCGGTGATACCCACACTTTCGAATACTGCACGCATCGCACCACCGGCCTTTACTCCGGTACCTTGAGATGCAGGCTTCAACATTACTCTAGAACCACCAAATTTAGCGTTTTGTCCATGAGGGATTGTTCCCTTATGCACTGGCACCTTAATAAGATTCTTCTTAGCAGCTTCAACACCCTTAGCAATCGCTGTTGTTACTTCATTTGCCTTACCAAGACCATAGCCAACGATACCATCTTCGTTACCTACTACTACGATAGCAGCAAATGTGAATGTACGACCACCCTTAGTTACCTTAGTAACACGGTTGATTGCTACCAAACGATCCTTTAGCTCTATATCGTTAGTCGATTTTACTCTATTATTCTTATTTGCCATAATCTATTAAAATTTAAGACCACCCTTGCGAGCTCCGTCTGCCAATGATTTTACTCTACCATGGAACAAATAACCATTACGGTCAAAAACAACGCTTTCAATACCAGCTTCTAGTGCTTTCTTTGCAACTAGTTCGCCTACTTTTGCAGCAATTTCACATTTTGTTCCTTCTTCAATACCTTTAGAAGACGCCGATACCAATGTTTTACCTACTTTATCGTCGATAAGTTGAACATAGATAGCCTTGTTACTTCTAAAAACACTCATACGAGGACGCACAGCGTTACCAGACACTCTACCACGAATACGTGCTTTGATTTTATTTCTTCTTTGTATCTTAGTTACCATGATTGTCTAATTATTATTTGGCAGCTGCCGATTTACCTGACTTACGACGAATAACTTCGCCAACAAACTTGATACCCTTACCCTTATATGGTTCAGGCTTGCGGAAAGTACGAATCTTAGCACATACTTGACCTAACAATTGCTTGTCGATAGATTCAAGAATGATAAGCGGATTCTTGTTTCTTTCTGTCTTTGCTTCAACCTTAACCTCTGGAGGTAGTTGAAGATATATAGCATGTGAATAACCTAATGCAAGCTCAAGCACTTGACCTGTTGATGTTGCACGGTAACCCACACCAACCAATTCCAATTCCTTCTTGTAACCTTCACTCACACCCACAACCATGTTGTTTAACAAAGCGCGATACAAACCATGTTGTGAACGATGTTCGATACCATCAGTTGGACGAGATAGCACTAATTGACCATCTTCTTCCTTTATAGTGATATCAGCGTGTACCTTTTGGGTCAATGTACCCTTAGGTCCTTTTACGGTCACTACATTTTCATCACTTACTGTTACAGATACTCCGGCAGGTATCACTATTGGCAATTTTCCTATTCTTGACATATCAATACCTCCTATTAATAAACGTAACACAATACTTCGCCACCAATTTGTTGAGCCTTAGCTTCCTTATTGGTCATCACTCCCTTAGAGGTAGAGATGATTGCGATTCCTAAACCATTCAA
>CAZTFX010000139.1:0-1875 GCA_964613095.1 uncultured Muribaculaceae bacterium
GAAAGAATTGAAAAAGTAGCCAAACTCTTTGCTCAATCAAGGAATTTGGCTACTTTTGTATCAGAGTTGTTTGACAAAGTATAACACAGAAAATTGGTGCAATCTCAAAGTCACCAAATCGTTACCAACAACATTCTACCATAGCATTCGCTATTTGTGTATCAATTAGATACGGAATAATTGATTATCTTAAGCAAAGATACAACAAATTTTAGTAAAAATTTGAGGACGTATGTGGGATTTTATAAGTATCTTTGCAACTCATAATTTTATACTCTACATATTATGATTATAACAGATGAAATAAAATATATAGGGGTTGATGACCTTGATTTGGATTTGTTTGAAAGTCAGTATATTGTTCCGAATGGTATATCATATAACTCTTATGTGATAGTTGACGAGAAAATCGCTGTAATGGATACTGTCGATCGTCGCAAGAGTGCAGAATGGTGGCAAAATCTTGAAAGGGGATTGAAAGGCAGGACTCCCGATTATCTAGTGGTTCATCACATGGAACCTGATCATGCCGGTGTGATAGCTGAGTTTATGGCAAAATATACTAATGCTAAGATTGTTGCTACCGATAAGGCAGTAAAGATGTTGCCTCTCTATTTTGAAGGTTATGATTTCACAGATAGAACAATTTCAGTAAAAGAAAATGATACACTTTCGCTTGGCTCTCATACGTTACAATTTATAATGGCACCAATGGTGCATTGGCCGGAAGTAATGACGACGTATGACCAAAAAGATAAAGTATTGTTTTCGGCAGATGGATTCGGAAAATTTGGTGCATTATCTCATGATGAAGATTGGGCATGCGAAGCTCGCAGATATTATTTTAATATATGTGGTAAATATGGTATCCAAGTACAAAATTTGTTGAGAAAAGCAAGTCATCTTGACATAGAAATAATATGTCCGCTTCATGGTCCTATTTTAAAGGAAAATTTGGGCTATTATATAGGTTTATACAATATATGGAGTGATTATCAACCGGAAAAAGAGGGCACTTTTATTGCGTATGCTTCAATTCACGGTAATACTGCTGAAGCTGCTTATAAATTAGCTGAAATTTTACGAGAAAAGGGTGCGAAAAATGTTGCTATAACGGATTTGAGTCGTTGTGATATGGCTGAAGCTGTGGAAGATGCTTTTAAAATGAGTAACATGGTATTGGCAGCAGCAAGTTATGATGCCGGAGTTTTTCCTCCTATGAATGACTTTTTGCATCATCTAAAAGATAAAAATTTTCAAAATAGAAGAGTTGCTGTTATCGAAAACGGCTCTTGGGCTCCTGTTGCAGGAAAATTGATGTGTACAACTTTGCAAAATATGAAAGATATTGAGATAATAGAACCAATAATTACAATACGAGGACGTATGAAAGCTGGTGATGTTACATTGCTTGAAGGATTAGCGGATGTGATTTTGAAAAAGGATATATACTAAATGGAACAAGAATTTGCTTCATCTTTATTGGAAAATGCGGTTAGTGAATTTGCCAAATTGCCCGGTATTGGTCGAAAGACAGCCTTACGTCTTATACTTTATTTGTTGCGCCAAAACGAAAGTGCTTCAATTTCATTTGGCGAAGCTATTATAAAGTTGAGAAAAGAAATAAAATATTGTAACAGATGTCACAATATTTCCGAAAGTGAAGTTTGCCCTATTTGTTCCAATCCGGCTCGTGATACTAGTGTAATTTGTGTGGTAGAGAATGTGAAAGATGTGATGAGTATAGAAAATACACATCAACATCGCGGACTGTATCACGTATTAGGTGGACTTATTTCTCCTATGGATGGAGTGGGACCGCAAAATATAGAAATTGAAAGTTTAGTAGAACGAGTTAAAGAAGGTGATGTGAAA
>CAZTFX010000140.1:0-1732 GCA_964613095.1 uncultured Muribaculaceae bacterium
GGAATCAGCCCTAATTTTTATTTATTCAAAAAAGTTTTATCGGACACCAATAATTTTTTATATACTTCAACAACTCACATAGCTTTTAGTTGCACCTTTCAGGTGCTTTTTTGTTGGTGTTCCTTCTCCGTAGGTCGCGCTTCGCTTGACCTACGGTTATGAAAATATCGGCTTTCAGCAGATTATACAGCTCTACCTATAGACTCTACTTATATATACGCACTGCTTATAGTACATCAGAGTGGGCTTGCTATAGACCGGAGGTCTTGATCTTCATAACCGTAACGTCAAGCGAAGCGCGACTTACGGATAGCAACACCCACTCTATGCACCTGAAGAGTGCAACCTCAGTCTTGTAAAAAATATTTTTCATTGGGAGTAACGCCATTATCCATAAGAAACTTTCTATATTCCTCTGCAAATGAAACAACCTTATGATGTTCTTTTTGGTTCTTTATGTATTTGATTATTGTATCTTTATCACGATATGCGTAGGTAAATGCTGCATACCCCTCTCCCCATCCATCAAATATCGGAAAATTAGGATTACTTTTCAGCCATTTACTTGTGGATTCTTTTAATCCTCTCATAAATTCGGAAATCGCTATCATTGGCGGTATATCTACCAAAATATGTACATGATCCGGCATTCCTCCTATACGATAGAGTTTAGCATTTTTGTTTTTCACATATCCCAATATATAGGCATATAACTCTTTTTCATTTCGTTCAAAAATTGAGGGTAAACTACGTTTGGTTCAAAATACTATGTGATAAAGGAATTGGGTATAACTCATAAGTACAGGATTTGGTGCAAAGATACAACAAAGAAACGAAAGAGAGTGCGAAATGAGGAAAGAATGTTGTATGTTAGCGATTTAACGGTGTTTGTCAATATGTTGCAGTGTATGCCCTCAAAATTAAACCGAAATTAAACCAATGTAAACGCTTCGTTTTGTGCCGCCCGACAGAGCAAAACAACCTAACATACTGAAACACAAAGCAATTAACCCTCAAAACCCTCTACCCTACATTATACACTTCGTTCTGTGCCCCATATGATGTGCAAAGGTACACAATTTTATTGGGTATATCATATATTCTTATTATTTTTGCACTTGTAACTTTATCAAGAAAAATCAATTATGGCAAAGATTACTGTTCAAAACACCAGTGTAACCATTATATCATTAAATGAGAGTGATTATATTTCATTGACCGATATAGCGAAATATAAGAGTGATGACCCGACAGCAGTTATAGGTAATTGGATGCGTAATAGGAATACCATTGAATATTTGGGTATTTGGGAAAGCTTGTATAACCCACAATTCAACCCCCTCGAATTCGAGGGGTTTAAAAAGGAAGCTGGATTGAACGCTTTTACACTCTCTCCACAGAAATGGATAAATGCCACCAATGCCATAGGGATTATTTCCAAATCTGGTAGATATGGTGGAACTTATGCCCATAAAGATATTGCTTTTAAGTTTGCAAGTTGGATTTCGGTTGAGTTTGAATTATATATTGTCAAGGAATTCCAAAGACTTAAACAAGAAGAACAGAAATTGATTGGATGGACAGCAAAAAGAGAACTTTCCAAAATCAATTATCATATACATACTGATGCAATAAAACAAAATCTCGTTCCTGCTGAAATTACAGCATTACAAGCAAGTGGGAGGTTCTATAAATTCAATTTACCATTAGCGAGTAGTCAGAACCTCATTAA
>CAZTFX010000141.1:0-1690 GCA_964613095.1 uncultured Muribaculaceae bacterium
GCACGACGACGTGCCAATACTTTACGTCCGTTTGCTGTCTTCATTCTAAGACGGAAACCATGCTTATTAGCTTTCTTTCTGTTTGAAGGTTGAAATGTTCTTTTCATTACCGTATTTTATTTATCGTTTTTATTATTTTCTACTTTCGGATTGCAAAATTAGGCACTTTTTCGCAAATAACCAAATGTAAATGATTTTTAGGCGCAACTTTTTTGTGTTTTTTGGCAAATCTCATTAATTTTGCATTCGATTTAAATTACCGAACATAATAAATTTCAAAAAATAAATACGACAAAGCATTATGATGAACGCTCAAGACATCAAGAACGGCACATGTATTCGTTTAGATGGCCGTCTTTATTTCTGTATTGAATTCTTACACGTAAAACCGGGTAAAGGTAACACTTTCATGCGCACTAAGCTGAAAGACGTTGTTGATGGTCGCGTTTTGGAACGCCGCTTCAACATCGGTGAAAAACTAGAAGATGTACGTGTAGAACGTCGCGACCACCAATTCCTATATGCCGATGGTGGCGATCTTATTTTCATGAACAATGAAACGTTTGAACAAGTTCCTATTGCAAAAGATTTGGTTACCGGTGTTGATTTCATGAAAGAAGGTGATACCGTATCTGTAGTTTCCGACGCGTCAACTGAGACTGTACTTTATGCTGAAATGCCGGTTAAAACTACTCTTAAAATCACTTATACCGAACCAGGTTTAAAAGGTGATACTGCAACCAACACATTAAAACCGGCAACAGTAGAAACAGGTGCAACAGTGCGTGTACCTCTATTCATCAATGAAGGTGAACTTATCGAAGTTGACACTCGTGACGGTTCTTACGTAGGTCGAGTAAAAGCATAACATTACCAAATCAACTATTAGCAAAGCGGCTGTGTCAAAATTCAAGATTTTGGCACAGTTTCTATTTTTAAGCAAGGAGTTTTTAAAAAACTGTAAAACTATAAAATTCATTTTTTTGCAAAATATTCGATTCACGGAGAGCAAAAAGCTGATAAAAGATATAATTAGAGAGAAAAACGTGTGATTTTCTCCATTTTTAAGACCATTAGCAATCTTTGAGCACATTTTTTTGATATTAAAGGCAATGGCAAAGAAGGCAAAGTCCATAGTAACCTTGTCTATACCAAAATGTCGGAAACGTTTGTATTGCATATTGTTTTTCATTTGACCGAAAACGGCTTCCGACTCAACACATCGTCGCCCTCGATATTTTATACCCTCTTCAGAGGTGAGCCTTTCCCGAGCTTTCTTTTTATATTCGTTCAGTCGATGGTTTACTTCTATAGTCCTGCGATTGCTCTTTGCTTTATAACAGTCTCTTCTTAACGGACAACCTTTGCAATTTGTGGCTTTGTCATAGTAATTTTGGTTTTCCTTAAGATACGAAAACTTTAGGACATAGCAAAGCCCCGGCTTGGGAAAGTCAGGGCTTTTAACACAAAAAAAGAGACTGTGATTGAATTTTGACACAGCTGGAAAATTTAGCGAATTTGGGCATGGTTGAAGCAGAGTTAATTGCCCCCTGATTATAGAAAAAGGGTGACCCCTAAAATATAGCAAAAAAATGACCCCTAGGAAAGAGATATATCTAGGGGTTTTTAAGTAATACCTTAATTCCGCAATCAAAAAATTAGATAAAATCCAAACCGTTGATACAAAATA
>CAZTFX010000142.1:0-1671 GCA_964613095.1 uncultured Muribaculaceae bacterium
TGCACAAACTCTATTAGAAACTAAATTTGAAACGGAAGAGGATTTTGCGAAGTGGACTATCATTGATAACAATAGTGATGATAAAACATGGAGCTTTGATTCTGAGGGAGATCCTGCTCATGTGTTTTATTCATATAGTGGGGCTAATGCTGCCGATGATTGGCTTATTTCTCCTGCAATAGAGGCTACTCAAGATGGTATGGTGGCTGTGATGTTCACTGTAAAGGGCAGCTCTTATACCGAAAAAATGGAGGTAATGTATGGAAATGCTCCAACAGTTGAAGCTATGGTAAACCGTGGTACTGAAGTGACTGCATATCTTGATAATATTTGTGGTGAATATTTCTTGATATCGGTGAAATCCGGCGAAACTTATTATTTGGGTTTCCATGCAGTGAGTGATGCCGATAAATGGAGATTGTATTTATGTGATGTAACGGCGAAATTCGTAGAAAATCCTGTTGATTTGACAGTTTCTGAAATCGTGTCTCCTATTGAAGGAGAAGGGTTGTCACAAGAAACTGTAACTGTGAAAGTTAAAAATGAAGGTCTTGCAGATGCTTCTGAATTTAATGTAGGATTTTCTGTTGATGGTGAAACTAAGGCTGTGGAAACAGTAAATCAAAATGTGGCTGCCGGTGCTGAAATAGAATATACTTTTACGGTAAAAGCCGATTTATCTTCGCCACGTAAGAAGTATGCGATAAAAGCTTGGACAGAAAGTGCCGATGATGTGAATCCTGCAAATGATGCAAGAGAGAAGAGTGTTTTACACGTGGCACCGGCAACAGTGCCTTATTACATGGGATTTGAAGCGTCGGATAATACCGGTGGTATAAAGATTTTCAATCTTAATGAAGATAGCGGGAACTGGGACATTTATACCGACCCTTGGTTGAATATGGCACTCACGGGCGATTACTGTCTTGCTTATAACTATGATAAATATAATAATGGCGATGACTGGGCTATACTTGACCCTATAGAGATTAAAGAAGCCGGATATTATGTGTTGAAATTCTGGTATTCTACCGATGATACCCACCCTGAAAGTTTTGCTGTTTACTATGGTGCAGAGCAGACAGTGGAAGCAATGACAACCCAAATAGTGGATTTTAAGAAAGTTGCAAGCAGTGAATACAAAGAATCAATATCAATATTTTATGTAGATAAACCACAAACTTTATGTTTAGGTTTCTACTCATATACCGATAAAGATGAAAACTGGATTTGTATAGATGATTTATCATTTGAAAAGGTTGATGCTGATAATGTAGATCTTGCGATGTTGGAAATAACAGCCCCCGGGGTTTACGTGCGTAGTCAAAGCAAAAAGGATATTGAGTTCTCGCTTCGTAGTTTGGCTATAAAGGATGTTACTGCAAAAGTGAAAGTGATGATTGATGAAAATGTGATTTCTGAAACTACAGAAAACATAGCTGCTCAAGAAATCAAGCAATTTGTACTTGCCGATAAGTTGATCGGTATAACTGAAGGTAGACATACGCTTAAGGCAGTTGTTTCGACAGAAGAAGATAAGAATACCGCAAACGATACCGTAAAATTGGATTTTTACATGCTTGGCGATGCAGTGGTGATGTGGGATTTTGAAGACGGAGAGATTCCTGCTGAATTTAAGTTTAAAACAGAAGATAGCGGAACGGTAAACCC
>CAZTFX010000143.1:0-1584 GCA_964613095.1 uncultured Muribaculaceae bacterium
ATGTATATGTTTGAGCATGCAAAACCCAAGTTCCAAGAAGCAATCCGCTACCAAACCCTTAGTAAGGACACTTTAGGCTTAATATTCGATTTACGAGATTTAGGGAAAACGTATCACACTCTCGGTAAACACGACGATGTTATGCATTGCTATAACAAGGCTTTGGAAATTACCGACATATTTGAACCGAGAGGAATTACCGAAATTGAAATAAGAGATTATATTTGTGATTATTATATAAGTGAAGGTTACTTTGAAGAAGCAATAAAAGAATATCACACTATCGAATCGCTTTTCCAAGGTGATACATTACCTGATTATCTGCTAATGACAGGTATAAACATATACATAATAAAGAAAGATTATCCTAAATTAGAAAAATATGCGCAACAACTATTAACATCAAAATCGATTTATTGCAAAAAATATGCTTATGAAACACTTGCAGATCTCTCAAAATACAAAGGAGAAAAAGAAGAAGCATTTGTTTACGTAATGAAATTTAAAGAATGTTTCGATTCCATTGATGACAGTGCTTCACGAAATGCAATAATTCATCAAAATTCGTTTTATAACTATACACTCCGTGAAAAGGAGAATATCAAATTGAGGGATAAGCAATTTACGATAATCGCCCTTTCTGTATGTTCTATTTTTATACTTATGTTTTTGGTATTTGTGTTTGTGCGTGTAAATAGAAAAACAAAAAGAAAAAATCTTGCATTAAATGAACAAAACAAGACGTTACAAGACACATGTGACAATTTGGAAATAGAAAACCAAAGATTGTTATCGGAACAAGACCAAATGAAGATATATTTAACACAACAATTGAACAAAATTTCATTGTTGGAAACCGATAACAAGTTATTTCGCAGAAGTTTATTGGAAACTGAAATTACCGATGAAATTAATCAACAGATATTATTAAAAATAAAGAACATCAACACAGATAACTATCAACCGAATAGAGAAATCCTCGATTCTGATATTTATGTATTGTTTAAGCGGGCAAGTAATGATGAAAACGTAAAAATCACCGAAAATAATTGGTCGGAATTGGATATGTTGGTAAATAAAATTCATACCGATTTTAAGAATAAATTAACTTACCTTAGCGAGAATATAAGTATGGCAGATTATCGTATGTGCCTGCTTATAAAGTGTAAATTTCCAATAAAAGAGATTTCTAAAATAACCAGTAAAGTGCCAAATGCAGTAACAAACCAAAGAAAACGCTTATATAAAAAGCTATTCGGAGTAGAAGGAACGCCCAATGACCTTGATCGCTATATAATCTCATTATAAGGCTATTACACGCAAGTTGTGTGTTTTCTGTGTGTTCGTTTTTAAATTGTGTGTTTTTTGTGTGATGAAAAAGTTGCAAATAGTTTTATAAATATTTTCCTTTGTTGCAAACAGTCAAAAAAGTAAAATGTTTATGAAGAAAGTAGCAACATTAATTTTCACACTTTTTTTCTGCGTATCAATTTATGCAGAAGAAATCCCATTGAAAGAAAAAGATAAAAGGGATAACAATTCGGGTATAAGACATAACCGAACAGAACTCATTGTACCGAGTGC
>CAZTFX010000144.1:0-1569 GCA_964613095.1 uncultured Muribaculaceae bacterium
TTGATTCTAAAGACAACACAAAAAAGAAAAGCCCCATAGGGCATATCTTCTCATACGGCTTATATGCCCTATTAGACCAATTGGGCTTATCTGCCTATTTGCCTTATTAGCCTGATAAAAAAACAAAAAAAGACTGCAACTTAAGTCGCAGTCTTATATGTTATATCTTTAATTATAGATTAAAGAACCACTTTAGTTGCTTTAGCACCTTGCTTCTTAACGAAGATACCGTTTTCAGGGTTAGCAACCTTAACACCTTGTAGGTTGTAGTATTCTACAGCAGCGTTGTCAGCAGCGATTTCTTCGATTGCAGAAGAACCAAGAGTAAGCTTATACATAGCCAAGTATTTACCTTGTACCAATTGAGCAATGCTTACTGTACCATCTTCATTAACAAACGCAGAGTAATCTTGTGCATAGTTAGCAGTGAAACCTGCAGCACCTTGAGAATTAGCAACAACAGCACCGGTTGCAACGTTTACTACGTTGAATGCGTTAGCACGAGCACCTGATTCATCAACAGTTGGCAATACGATGTAGTTAACACCATCTACTTGGAATGCAGCAATACCTGTACAAGTTGCTTTACCTTGCAAGAAGTTATCACCTGACAACACTGTCAAGTCAGCAGCACCATCAGAGTAACGAACACCTGAATAACTACGGTGATATACGAAGAGCTCAGGAGCGGCTTCAGCGTCTTCTGTAACTGTCTTAACCGGGAAAACAACCTTTGCTTCGTTAGAGAAAGAAGTAAGTGCTTCATCAGCATTTATAAGATAACTATAGTCAGCATCTTGTTCACCTTCGTAGATATTGTAAACGCCTAAATAGGTCTTTGTGTTTGGAGCAAGAACAAGGTAACCATTAGAATTGATGTCACCTGCACAAGCAAAGAAGTCGGCACGAGCAGATTCACCGGGAGCAGGAACTTCACAGTGGATATGTCTCATAGTTCCGTCAGGAGCTATAACTACGAAATCAGTACCTTGAGTTGCATTAGGGAAACCTAAGTTAACGATGATGTTACCTACAGCATCGGTATCGATACCACGACCTAGACCATATGCAGAGAAAACACCATCTTCACCTGTTGTACCGACTTGATTGTCGTTAAGGAATTTAGCTACGTCATGAGTTTTAGAAGTTTGACCGTTAGCGTCAAAGAAAACAACGTTGTCAGCACCACCTGAGAAAGAGATGTTAGTTGCAGCAACTTCAGTTCCACTCACCAATACAACGTTACGAACAGCAGCACCGGCAGCAGCCATATCGTGAGCCCATAGTTGTTGAAGTTGTGCGTTAGCTGCAGTAGCCATCATTGCAGCAGCACCAAGAAGTAAAAATTTCTTCATAATAAATTAATGTTTTTAGTTAATAAAAATTAGTTTTTCGTTTATGTAGCAGGCATATACCACACTACAAGATAAATTATGTTGCAAATTAAAGCAAAATTTATATAACACACAAATATTTTCACAAAAAAATCAAACTAGTGAGGAATTAGAAAGAGTGATGCAGAGTCCAACAGCAAATGCAAAATTAGTTGAAGTTTGCGAAAAATCTGGA
>CAZTFX010000145.1:0-1559 GCA_964613095.1 uncultured Muribaculaceae bacterium
TTCTTTCTTATGAAGGAGTTTTGTTGATGAAACACTTGCAAGGTGGTGTTAAAAAAGGTGCATTCACTGAAGAAGAAGCTCAAAAACGTTTTGAAGCATGGAAGAAAGAAAAAGTAGCAGCAATTGAAGCTAAGAAGAACAAATTAGCTGATGCTAAAAATGCAGACAAGAAAGCTCGTCTAGAAGCTGAAACAGCTAAAAATGCTGCAAAAGCTGAGGCTGTAGCGCAAAAGAAAGCAGAATTAGCAAAAGCTGCTGCAGAAGCAGAAGCTGCTAAGGCAGCAGAAGAAGCTGCAACAGAAGCACCTGCGGAAAGTGCAGAATAAATTGCTGAATGCTTTTAAACTATAAAAAGTTCCAAGAAAATCTTGGAACTTTTTATTTTATAGCTACTAAAGATGTAAGTATTTACATGATTCTGCGTTCACGCAACTTTAGTTGCCAATTCCATGCAGTACGCATAGTTTCTTCTACCGATATTTCGGCTTTCCAACCTAAAATATTGTTGGCTTTAGATGGATTCCCCCACACTTTCACAATATCACCTGTTCTACGTCCTACTATCTTGTACGGTACTTTTACTCCATTTACTTTTTCAAAAGCATTGATAAGTTCCAAAACAGAAACACCTTTACCTGTACCTAAATTATAAACTTCAAGTGATTCACACTCTGAGTTTACCAACATACGATCCAGTGCGCACACGTGAGCTTTAGCTAAGTCAACCACATTAATGAAATCTCTAATGCATGAACCATCAGGAGTATCATAATCATCACCAAACACACTTAATTCTTTTCTTATACCAATTGCTGTTTGAGTGAGAAATGGAACCAAATTTTGAGGAACTCCGTTGGGTAACTCCCCTATTTCGGCACTTGGATGTGCCCCCACAGGATTGAAATATCTTAATAATGTGCTTTTTATTGGTGCTCCCGATGTGATAAAATCTGCAATGACTTCTTCTGCAATTTGCTTGGTATTTCCGTATGGTGAAGTTGCTTTTTTTATTGGAGAGTCTTCGGTTACCGGATTTTCATCAGGTTCACCATATACAGTACATGATGAAGAAAATACTATACACTTCACATCATATATCGGCATAAGTTCCAACAAATTATAAAGGGTATTTAGATTATTTCTGTAATATAAAATAGGTTTCTCTACAGACTCGCCTACAGCTTTACTGGCTGCAAAATTTATAATACCTTTAATACCTTTATGGTTTTCAAATATAGATTTCAAACAATCAATATCGGTACAGTCACCCTTAATAAAAACAGGTCTTATACCTGATATTTTTTCAATTCCATCAAGAACTTCAATATTACTGTTAGATAAATTATCAATAATAATCACTTCATATCCGGCAGATTGCAACTCTACGGTTGTATGTGAGCCAATATATCCGGTTCCACCCGTTACTAAAATTTTTCCTTTCATTTTAAATAATATTTTATATATTGCAAATATAATTAATATCTATCTTTGGTGCAAATTATGCTTGAAGAATCCAAATAGAAACGCAACGTTTTTCATATGAATTAAAGATTAATAAT
>CAZTFX010000146.1:0-1540 GCA_964613095.1 uncultured Muribaculaceae bacterium
CACCATTTTTCTATAATCAGGGGGCAATATGCTCTGCTTCGCACTGCCCAAATTCACTAAATTTTCCACCATTACCTATCGCAATTTGATGGATGCGTAAATTTCTGAAAGATAGGGATATACAATCGCGAAAAATAATTGCTACTAAAGTAATACTATAATTCAAAAAATATAGCATTTAAATAGTTTAAAATTGTATTTAAACGATAAGATGGTAAGGGCAGGCAATTAAGTCTGCCTTTGCTGTCTTATAAAGTTTGCAACATTAAGCAAATTTGGGATTAAAGTGTTATATTTGCATATATAAACAATTCCAACTGATATGAAACCTTTGGCACACGATATGTCCTTCCCTGCTCTTGAGGTCGAAATAAATCATTGGCAAGAGCAAATAATAGAAACCGATATGCTTCCTGTTGAGTTGATGGAAGAAACCGAGAGTTTGGCTGTGCATAGATGGTTTATTCTGTATCTGTTAAACAACGGACAGGTAGAACAAGCCGAAAAAGAACTTGCTACGATTAATCATGACGCTTATGACGGTACTTTGGGAGGCGTGTGGCTCTATCTTGCTGAAATGTCGGTACAAATTGAGCAGAATGATTTTTCTGAGGCTTTGATAGCGGGAGAACAGGCTTTGAGAATGCTTGCCGATATGGATATAGACCGATCTCTTGAAGATTATGTTGCGATAGTAGCCGGGGTAATATATAATCTTGCTCGTGTTCATCATATTGTAGGTGAGAATATAAAGGCAGAAAAGGAGCTTATGAAAGCTCAAAAATTACTTGAAAAACTTGCAAAAAGGAATAAATCACGGTTTGGAGCCTCAATAGTAAATGCTATAGAAGCGTCAACCACAATATTTAATTCTCGATTAAAGCAAATGAATGTGTTGGCTCATTATCAAGTGGCAACCGATTTGTATCTTGACAAAGCTCATAAAGGCATAACGCAGGCAATCCATGATTTGGTCGATTCATTGCAAAAAGAAGGAGATTTACACCTTAAAATCGGTAATTATCGTGACGCGGTAAAGTATTATACAAAGGCTTTGCGTTACCAAAAGAAGGTCACACCTAAGATGGGTGAACGTGAATTGCGTATATCTATCAACATGGGGCGTGCTTTACTTCACATAACAACGCGTCAGGCTACCGGAGAACAGTTGTTACGTTCTCTGTTGCCATTGGCTGAACGACTGGACGCACTAAATGAAAGGAATGAAATACAAGCATTGCTTGAGCATAAAGGAAAGGCATTTGATTTCATGGCATTCTTAAAGAAAATGTTCTGATTATCATTCTATAACAATTAAAAATGCCGTTAACCTGAAAATTTGTTTGTTAATTCAGAAAATATTTGTACCTTTGCAACGCATTTACGCAAGGGTAGGTAGGTAAGTGGTTAAAACGGGCAGACTGTAAATCTGTTGGCTGACGCCTTCGGCGGTTCGAATCCGTCCCTGCCCACTACAAGTAAGTGTTGCGGAAGTAGCTCAGTTGATAGAGCATCAGCCTTCCAAGCTGAGGGTCGCGAG
>CAZTFX010000147.1:0-1509 GCA_964613095.1 uncultured Muribaculaceae bacterium
AATATACAAATAATACACTGATTAACAATGGATTAATTTATAGAACCTCCCTTTATAAATATCGTAGAAGATGATACTAAAACCTATGTAGAATCAACCTTAACAGATAATGATGTGAATGTTTCTGTTGAAAATGGCAATATCATCGTAAATGGTGCTGACAATGCAACAGTAGAAGTTTACGGCGCAAATGGTCAATGTGTTTATAACGGTACAGCAACAACTATCCCTATAAGTGCAAAAGGCTTATATATCGTGAAAGTTGGCAACACAACTCATAAAATAATCTTGTAATAAGATGATTGATGAAGAATAAAATTAAATCTTTCAATAAATATACCTTATCTGATAAGGAGGTTAATTATTTCTATAAGCTACTGTTTAGATATGAGAAAGAAATAAAGAATAATCCAAAAGGATTCGATTTTAGAAAAAATAGTAAGTTCCTAAAATCAAAATCAATAAAATTAGATTATCGGAATCCTGTCGTAGAACATACAGAGAAAAATAAAATAATCTTTTCTCAATATAAATCAGTATGCGCATGTTTTATTCGCCACATTCGTAATGCTTTTGCTCATGGTTTGATTATTAAAGATAAAAATACCTATACCATTATTGATTATGATAATAAACAAAAGAAATGAACGACTGAAGAATAAATAAGGAATTACTTCCACAACTTATAGAAGAAATGGAAAATACTCGAAAATAAGAACACAAAAAGCCAACCTACCATTATCGGGTAAGTTGGCTTTTTCTTTTAAGAGTGAGTGAAATGGGGGGACAGTTCAAATTGTGAACAGAACCCATATTTCTTGCTAGAAGGCTACACCTAGCCTGAATCCTATATTGTTAAGTTGATTTACATGTCCGTCTAGAACGTGTCCTTTGTTTGTTGAAAGGCTATAATAAAGAGATACGTTAAAGCCGAAATTCTTATCTTCACTTAACCAAATGTTTGTTCCAATTTCCGGAGATAGGAAAAATCCCCAACTGTCATCTGATAGTTGATATGTAGATATATAAGATGATAATTGAGCATATTCTGCTCCTAATTTGATTGCCGCATAGGGATCAAAAATCGTACTATTGGGATTAATACGGTATCTTGCATTAAATCCAAAAGGTATTTGGAATAATGAACGTTGTTGATTTGTCGTAAGTGAAGAATTTGTACTGGGCATCAGGGTTTCGGTTGGTATGTATTTGTGGTTGGTACTATAAGAAACGAATGCGCCTAGACCAATTTTAGGTGTAATGAAATAACCTCCTTCAAAATTAGCACCCCAACCGCTAGCACGATTCGTAAAGCTATTACTTACAGGAGCATTGAATTGCCAGTTGGCATTACCAAAATATGATTTATAGTCTTGAGCATTAACCGAGGTCGGAATAATTATACTTGCTGCAATGAAAGCAGACACAAGAACTATTTTTTTGAAATTATTGAATGTTTTCATACGTAAATATTAAGCGTCCCACATTGCTGTAGAACATAGTTTATAT
>CAZTFX010000148.1:0-1495 GCA_964613095.1 uncultured Muribaculaceae bacterium
ACACCTATAATAAGCCCTTTCACCAACAAATCGAGTATGGTTACTTGTTCAATCCAATTCATGGGTACAAAGATGATACTTTTTTACGAAAGTACCTATATTTGATTTGAAAATTCTTTCATGAAACGCGTCTTTTATATAACTTTGCACCTTATTAAAAGAGATTTAAATTAACATAACAACTATATAGTGCTATGATTCTATTTTTCAGAACACCCACTCAGAGTGTTATCGCAACAGAATCGAACCAACAACTAGTTGCCGAAGACATTCAGAAACTGTGCTGGCTTTATGGAGAAGCCACTGTAGAGAACGAAGAAAACCTGCAAGGATGCTTCATCGGTCCACGCCGCGAAATGATTACTCCGTGGAGTACCAATGCCGTAGAAATCACCCAAAACATGGGCTTGAACGGTATCCTCCGCATCGAAGAGTACTTCCCCGTAAAGGACGAAAATGCGGAATATGACCCGATGCTCCAACGAATGTACAAGGGGTTGAACCAAAACATCTTCACGGTTGACATCAAACCTCAGCCCATTATTTATATCGAGAACTTGGAAGAGTACAACGAACAGGAAGGTTTGGCACTCTCTCAGGAAGAAATGGACTACCTGAAGAAGGTGGAAAACGATTTGGGACGCAAGCTGACCGACTCGGAAGTATTCGGTTTCGCACAAATCAACTCGGAACACTGCCGTCACAAAATCTTCGGCGGTACATTCATCATCGATGGCGTAGAGATGGAATCTTCCCTCTTCCGGATGATCAAGAAGACCACTCAAGAAAACCAGAACAAGATTATTTCTGCATACAAGGACAATGTAGCCTTCGCCGAAGGTCCGATGATTGAGCAATTCGCTCCACAAGACCACTCGACTGCCGACTATTTCGTGATCAAGAACGTGAAGTCGGTGATTTCACTCAAGGCAGAAACCCACAACTTCCCGACTACCGTAGAACCGTTCAACGGTGCATCGACCGGTACAGGTGGTGAAATCCGCGACCGTATGGGTGGCGGTAAGGGGTCTTGGCCGATTGCCGGTACTGCTGTGTACATGACTTCTTATCCACGTAGCGAAGAGGGCCGCGAATGGGAAGACATCCTCCCGGTACGTAAATGGCTGTATCAGACTCCGGAACAAATTCTTATCAAGGCTTCGAATGGTGCTTCAGACTTCGGTAACAAGTTCGGCCAACCGCTGATTTGTGGTTCGGTCCTCACTTTCGAACACCAGGAAAACAACGAAAAGTATGCTTACGACAAGGTAATCATGCTGGCCGGTGGTGTGGGTTACGGTACTCAACGCGACTGCTTGAAGGGGACTCCGGAAGCAGGTAACAAGGTGGTAGTAGTCGGCGGTGACAACTATCGCATCGGTCTCGGTGGCGGTTCGGTATCTTCGGTAGAAACAGGCCGTTACTCATCGGGCATCGAACTGAATGCCGTTCAGCGTGCCAATGCAGAAATGCAGAAGCGTGCCTACAACGTGGT
>CAZTFX010000149.1:0-1434 GCA_964613095.1 uncultured Muribaculaceae bacterium
AGTACCGCGTGTCATGCCACGCAAAGGCAATTTAAACGCTGCAAACTTTCCCAAAGTATATTTTTTATTAAATCGGTGCAAAGGTAAAAACATTCTGATTAATAATCAACATTTTGGAGCCAAAAAACTGAATTTCGACAAAAAAACTGTTGATTTTAGTCCTTTTTAAGCCCTTACACTGGGGTTAAACATCGGTTTTTGCTTTATGCAACAAAAAAACGTGCTGAAAGTTCATCTTCTTACTATCTTTGCACAATATTTTGTATGTACGGGCTTTTATCGTAGTTTTTTAAGTATTATGAAAAAAACATTGTATGTGAGTGACCTTGACGGAACATTACTCAACCGAGATTCACGATTAAGTGAAGAGAGTATATCCATTCTTAACCGTATGATTAATGAATGCGATGTGAATTTTACCATAGCGACGGCACGTACTCCTGCCACTGTAGTAAATATAATGGAACGTGTAAGTACTAGATTACCGTTTATTGTCATGAACGGTGCAGCAACGTGGGATAACACCCTGCGTAGTTTCACGTCTACCACACCGTTTGATAATACAACAGTAGCACAGGTGTGCGACGTGTTTGAGGCACACGGATTGAATCCGTTGGTATATCGTCGTAACGGAAATGCTATCGAGGTGCATCATTTTGGGCAATTATCTCCTCAAGAACAGGAATTTGTAGAAGAACGGAAAAGAATGTTCAAGAAATTTCACCTTAATGATTCGGATTACAAAACAAACGACAATGAAGCGTTACTCATTTTTGCCATGAACGATTATAATCGTCTTAAACCAATATATAATGATGTAATTAAACGGGTTAATTGTTCTTCGGTATGTTATCACGATATATTTGACTCTTCGGCAGGACTTATGGAAACCTATGCACCCGGTGTTTCAAAAGCCGTAGCAGTGCGTAGTCTCGCCGATAAACTTGGAGTTGAACGCCTTATAGTGTTTGGTGACAATCGCAACGACATACCAATGATGAAGATTGCCGACTACTCCGTAGCACCCGAAAATGCCGTTGATGAAGTTAAAGCTGTCGCAAATGAAGTGATAGAACCTAATTACACCCACTCCGTAGCACGATTTATCGCCTCTCAACAAGAGTGATATATTACAATATAAACCATTGCTTATTTAACAAAGAAAATGAGATGTGCCCCAGAAACACATCTCATTTTTATTTTATTTCCTCATGGGAAATACCTTTAATCTTTAAAGACTATTCTTGGTCGGAATCCCACCATACAGGAATTGTCCAAGCATCATCTTTCATGTTCCAGTTTTCAGCACTCATGTCTGCGCCGGGAACTTGATGTCCGATTTCTTGTAACTTATCGGCATTGTATTTGTATTCATGTGAACATTATTACAGAAATTCCGGTATTCTATAGAATCACCCATGCTAATGTGCACGA
>CAZTFX010000150.1:0-1427 GCA_964613095.1 uncultured Muribaculaceae bacterium
GCTTCGATGCCAAGACCCTGAACACCCTCTGGGTGGACAAGAACCTGAAGATGCATGGCTTGTTGCAGGCTTTCAGCCGCACCAACCGCATCCTCAATGCCGTGAAGGATTGCGGCCATGTGGTATGCTTCCGCAACCTCGAACAGCAGGTAAAGGATTGCTTTGCCCTGTTCGGTGACGAGAATGCCAACGGATTGATTACCATGCGTCCGTTTGAGGATTACTATTATGGCTACGATGAGGTGAACGCCAAGGACGAAATGCAGCATCAGCTGGGGTATCGGGAAATCGAAGAAATCCTGTTGGAGAAGTTCGGCCTCGACACCATCGGGCAGATTCGCACCTTGGAAGAAAAGAAAGACTTTGTACGGCTGTTCAGTGCGTTGTTGAAGCTCCGCAACCTGTTGACCTCGTTCGACGAGTTTGCCGAAGTGACGCTGTTGCTGAATGACTATCAGATACAAGACTATACTTCTTGGTACATCGACCTGTGCGACGAGTTCAAGCACGAGCCGGGCGGTGACAAGGAAAAGGTGAACGATGATGTGGTGTTCGAAATCGAGTTGGTGAAGCAGGTGCAGATAGGTATGGAGTACATCCTTGCCCTGGTAGCCGAATACCACGAAAGCAATTGCCAGGACAAAGAAGTGGTGGTGAAGATACAGAAAGCCATAGCCGCCAGCCCCGACCTGCGCAACAAGCAGGACTTGATAGAGCGGTTCATCGAGCGGATGACCCCGACGGACAGCGACAATGTGATGGAAAATTGGGACAAGTACGTGGCCGAACAACGTGCCGCCGACTTGCAGCGCATCATCGACGAAGAGAAATTGAAGCCTACCGAAACACAGGCATTCATGACACATGCTTTCGAAGACGGTCAGCTGAGTACCATCGGTACATCCATTACCAAGATATTGCCACCGATGCCACTCTTTGGCGGAGGCGGAAAGAGAAACCAGAAGAAGAAAACCGTGATTGAAAAGTTGCAGGCTTTCTTCAATAAATATTTTGAATTGTAAAAAATTTGTAGCAATGAACATTCTTACGTTGATCATCAAGCAATGCTATTTCGATGAAATCATTGCCGGAACCAAAAAACAGGAATTTAGGGAAATCAAACCTTCATCAAATAAGAAGTATTGCGAAATAGATGAAGAAGGTTACAGTAAAGTTGTAGACGGTATTATTATACCCAGACATTATGATGCTATCCGATTTTATGTAGGCTACAACAAGGATAGAGATTCAGCACTGGTTGAAGTAAAAAAGGCAGAAATATTTTTATTTGTTGACGAGAACGATGAATTTATTGTTTTACAACAAAATGGAGAGGATTATTATGCTGCTCAAATTGTATATGATTTGGGTGAAATATTAGAAGTAAAAAAGAAATAAAGACATACATATAGCAGTGTAGCAAGCGA
>CAZTFX010000151.1:0-1415 GCA_964613095.1 uncultured Muribaculaceae bacterium
ATTTCAGGGGGTCAGTATATCTCTGTTTCACACCCCAAATTCACTAAATTTTCCAATCGGCTCTAAATAAGACCCACAAAAAAGACGACAAATAATGTCGCCTTTTTGTGGTTCATTCAATCAAGTCATCATATTTTTGGAATAGGAAATCATTGTATGGGAAACGTGCCTGATGAATGGCTTTTGCTTTTTCGTAAAGCATTGACTTCAATTCCTCTATATTTTGCTTCTTCTTTGCCGAAATAAACACACAACTCTTTTCCATCTTAGCCATCCACGTTTCTTTCAATTCCTCAAGAGAAATATTTTCCCGAGTGCGTGGAGTCAAGTCATCCTCATCTTTCTTCACATAAGTAAACGCGTCAATCTTGTTAAATACAAGTATCATTTCCTTATCGGTAGCATTACACACTTCTTGCAACGTTTTATTTACTATTTCTATTTGGTCTTCAAACTGCGGATGAGAAATATCTACCACATGAACTAAGATATCGGCATCACGCACTTCGTCAAGAGTACTCTTGAAAGATTCCACCAAGTGATGAGGCAATTTTCGTATAAAACCTACGGTATCACTAAGCAAGAATGGCAAATTCTCGATTACAACCTTACGACAAGTAGTATCTAGCGTTGCAAACAATTTATTTTCAGCAAACACATCACTTTTACTCAATAGATTCATAAGAGTTGACTTGCCAACATTAGTGTATCCAACAAGTGCAATGCGTGTAAGCTTGCCACGATTCTTGCGTTGTACGGTAAATTGAGTGTCGAGTTCTTTAAGTTTCTGTTTCAGAAGAGAAATCTTATCAAGAATGATACGACGGTCGGTTTCTATCTGTGTTTCACCCGGTCCACGCATACCGATACCACCTCGTTGACGTTCAAGGTGAGTCCACATTCTCGTTAATCGAGGTAGCAAATAACGATATTGGGCAAGTTCCACCTGCATTTTAGCACTTGCTGTCTGTGCTCGTTTCGCAAAAATATCAAGAATAAGACTTGTTCTATCCAGAATTTTGGTTTTAAGTTCTTTTTCTATATTAGACACTTGTTTTGACGACAAATCATCATCAAATATCACAAGACCTATTTCATTATCCTCAACATATTGACGGATTTCCTGTAATTTACCGGTACCTACAAATGTAGCACGATTAGGCTGTTCTATACGCTGAAGGAATTTTTTCACAACAGTAGCCCCCGCAGTATCGGCTAGAAATGCAAGTTCATCAAGATATTCATTAGCTTTCATTTCATTCTGCTGCGGCGTAATAAGTCCCACCAATACAGCTTTCTCACTGAGTTCTTCAGTTATTATATTATCAATCATTCCGTCTTTTCTTTGTTTCGCCATAATATATTATGGGAGGTTCTATAAATTCAATTTACCATTAGCGAGTAGTCAGAACCTC
>CAZTFX010000152.1:0-1362 GCA_964613095.1 uncultured Muribaculaceae bacterium
ATCACAAGTGCTGTTTCGGCTGCTGCTATCGCGATGGCAAACAATGAGAAGAACATTCCTTCCATCTCACCCGGGAACAAGAATCGGTTAAACACAACAAAATTAATATCAACCGCATTAAGCATTAACTCCAGCGATATTAATACTGCAATCATATTTTTGCGGGTAACAAACCCATAAACTCCACAGCAGAACATAATCAAGCTGGGAACTAGATACATCAATAATGTTAAATCCATATCTGTCTCTCCTTATCGTTTACGGGCAATTACTATACCACCAATTATACATGCCAATAACAAGATACTGATTGCTTCAAAAGGCAACAGATAACCAAATTTTTCGGTACTCAACAACATAGAACCTATCTTGTTGATTGTAATGTCAAGTGGCTGCGAAGCTACTGCATTACAAATATCCATCTTTGAAAACAATGCATATCCACACACTAATGCACCCAAAACGGCTGCACTCAACCCTATCTTCTTTTTAGAAGATTCTAGGGGTTCTGATGCCTTACCCGGCTTTCCTGTAAGGAATATTGCAAACACGAACAACACAAGTATACCTCCCGCATACACTGCAATCTGAACAGCACCCAAGAATTCATAACCCATTTGGAAATAAATTCCGGCTGTGGCAAACAGTACGAAAAGCAAATATGTCGCCGCACGCAATATCTTGCCTGTGGTCACAGTCAGCACCGAGAACACGATAATTGCAAGTGCAATTATGAAATACATGATAATATTTCCTACTGATTCCATATTTAATTATTTTCTTGTTTTTTTTCTTCAGATGTAGTACTCTTTTCAACCTGCACTTCTACTTTTGGTGCAACAACTGCCGGTTTTGGAGCCGGAGCCGGTTTTTCCTTCTCAGGTAAATAGTTCAACTGTTGAACAAGTTTTTCACGAGTGAACACTGCTTGTTCAAATTCATTGCTAAACTCAATAGCCTTTGAAGCACATGAAGTGACACACAACATGCAGAACGTGCAACTGCCTAGGTCATACATGTATCTTTCGAGCTTTTTCTTCTTCTTTCCATCGGGCATTTCCACCATCTTTGTTTCAATGCTGATAGTTCCATTAGGGCAGTTCATTTGGCACAAACCACACGCTATACACTTATGATAACCTTCACTATCATACTTGAACTTCAAGGTTCCTCTGAAACGTTCAGGAATTTCAAGCGTATCCCTATTTTCAGGATACTGATAAGTTATCTTTGGGGTAACAAGTTCTTTTCCCGTCACCTGTAATCCTTTCAAAAGAGTAACTATCCCTTTGAAAAGAGAAGAGAAATATTCCTTAATACTCATAGATAAGTAATACTTATATAAACATTACTATACCGAAA
>CAZTFX010000153.1:0-1226 GCA_964613095.1 uncultured Muribaculaceae bacterium
GGCTCAGTAGCAAAAGTATGTGTCTAAGCATATATCTTTGTAAGTCTGAACAGGAAGTATTTAACATCTGACACACCTCTCAATTGCATTCTGAAGGCTTTGATCTTAGAGTTGAGAGATTCAGCAGAAGCGTTAGTAGATCTATTGTTAAAGAAGTTCAGGATGTTTGAGTAATGTGTCTGTATCGTTTCTGCTACAGTCTTGAACTCTTTAAAGTTGGTTTTCTGAACATCATTGTACCATAGTGCAAGTTTAGGTAATGCTCCGCCTTTGGTTTTGGTGTGCGCATATATCATCCTGAGACGATGGACAAGTGAGTATGCATCCTTGATATCTGGATATTCTTCAAAGAGTATTGCAGCTCTGATCTTCTGAGATTTACTCCACTTTTCAGGAGACTTGAACAGAAGATGTCTGCTGCGAGCCAGCAGTTGTTTTCTTGTGTCGCCATTGTGGTATGTGTCTGGAATGTAGTCCTTGCCGGTCGCCTTTGTCATCATTCTGGATTCATTGTCGGCATCAATGGCATCCCACCTGTGTCTGATGCGGATATCCTGAAGTGCTTCAAGAGCAAGCTTCTGAACATGGAACCTATCAATAACCTTGACTGCCTGAGGGAATGACAGAGAGCATATCAGCCTCATGGACGAAGATAGATCCAAGGTTACTTCTTCAACTCGTTGCCGTATATCATCTGGTATCAGTTTCAATGCATTATATACATCATCCACCTTCGTTCCATACACAATGGCTGCGATGGCTCCATCACGGCAGTGAGCGTCTTTGTTGGACAGGATTGTATAGACTTCTCCATTACTCATCGAGGTCTCATCAATGCTCATTCTTGGGCCAATATTTTCTGGGAATATCAGCCATTTGTCTGCATGATCTTTATCCTCCCAATCTGCATAGCCACTCAGGTGCTCCTTGTATTGGCGTTCGAACTGCTTGCCGTTAATGTGGTAGTATTTCTCAAGCGAAGAAGCCGCTATCGGGTATTGATCCAAGAACCCCTTTTAAAAAAGCGGCAAACTCTTTTGAATGCCGTGTGCCTTTTGCAACAAGTTCATAGTCGTTGCTGACTATCTCGCCGGTCTTCTCATCTTTCCAACGCCTGCGTCTGACAATCAGTGTTGCACGCTTGTCACGAATAGGAAAATCGGTGATACGGCTTTCTGGCAGAAAACCATTCTTTACATATGTATGACCTGATTTCTTTTTTAAAA
>CAZTFX010000154.1:0-1161 GCA_964613095.1 uncultured Muribaculaceae bacterium
GCAGATTATTTCCGATGTTGAGTTGTAGCAAGACAAATATCAATCTGAAAAAGATGATAAAAGAGTGTGGAATTTCAAAGGATATTTCCTTTCATTGCACGAGTCATAGTATTTCTTCTTTCTCGCTGAGAACAAACGATTTACAGAATTTGAATTTACGACAGGTAACGATTTAGCAACAAGCGAAGTTCCCTTATCCGTCTTATTCTGCATTATTGAAAAGAACGCCTTATTTATTTGCAAAGATAAGATATTAATTTAATATATCAACACTAACTGTGATTTAATAATCATTGATATATCTCGTTAATTTTAAATTCAGCATATTCACTAACTTTTTTATAGTTTGGGACAGAGGCTCCTTTATAAAAATCAGTAATCTCAAAATAAATATCCTTCTCGATACATCCTTTCTTTATTGGAAGTATATCAAATGTTTTTATACCTTGCTTTGTCTCAATATGAGTTAACATTTGCATACAATTTTCATATCCCGGATATTTCTTTTTTAACCATTCACGTTCTGCTCGAACACCAAGTAAGTGAGTTGTTGCGTTGATTTTAATGACATCAAAATCTTGACTTATTAATTTTTCTTCAACTTTTATTATTTCATCTGCATATTCAATGATAAATTCTTTATCATTATTCTTTGGGCAAAAGAACCTATATATAAACATAACCCCATCTTTTATTTGGGGTATTGCAATCAGAATAGTACAAACTAATACTATTATGGAAATTGCCGGATGGTTTAATGCCCATTGCACAATTTTATCATAGATTGTAAATTCTTCCATAAGTTCTATATACTGTGTTTGAACGGATTTCGATTGGTGATTAAATCCCTTTCAACTGCACGATTATAGACAGCTCGGAGTATTCGCATATAGAATGAGGTACTGTTCTTGGTCTGTCCTCTACCTCGCAAATAGGCCTCATACATCAGCATTAAATCCGAGTCAATATCCTCCAATAGCACATCCTTATCCTCTCTAAATTGCATAAAACTTTTGAGTGTGCAACGATAAGTTTCCGATGTTCGCTGCTTGCCCATCTGCTGAAGTTGAGCAATAACACCCTGCATAAAGTTGAACAACGATTGCTCATTGGCTTGTTTCTGGAATGTAGAAACAACATCATCGGCTGTGTATTTTACTC
>CAZTFX010000155.1:0-1061 GCA_964613095.1 uncultured Muribaculaceae bacterium
GAATCAGCCCTAATTTTTATTTATTCAAAAAAGTTTTATCGGACACCAATATTTTAAAATACGATCTCGTTCATCCAAACGAACACTGATACTATCTTCATGAAGTTCAAAACCAACAACTTCAAAATAATCCAACATCTCACGTGGAAACATTAACTTGACTAATGCTAAAAGTATCTTCTGTTCGTCTGTCATAACCTTTGTGTTTATATATCACTACAAAGGTATCACTTATTTATAGAAACACATACTTTTGCTACTGAGCCACATTTCTGACTATGAGGCTATACAACAAATCGGTGAAGGATGGGTTGCGGAAGAAACACTTTCAATAGCTGTCTATTGTGTTGCAAAATATTTTGATGATTTTGAAAAAGCACTTATAGCATCTGTTAATCATGGAGGTGATAGCGACTCGACTGGTGCTGTTACTGGTAATATCTTAGGCGCCGCCATTGGTTATAATGCAATATCGAATCAATTTAAACAAGATTTGCAATTTCATGATGAAATTCTCCATATAGCAGATGATTTATGGAGAGGATATACAACTGTTTTATCACAAAATGATTATTATGTGTAGTAATAACATAATGAAGACTAAAACAAGGATAGTAAACAATATGAATGGGGAATGCTTGCCCTTGTAAATTTTTTAGTGAAGAAACTTGATCTTGCATATCAATAGACTTTATGTTTGAGTATATAACATTCCTCTGTTCGTTATAGTGTAAAATAAATAAAACGTAAAAATTGTCAATTGATTGACAGAATTTGCGTAAAAATCGTTAATGCACTGACAATTTTTACGTGAATAAACTCGAAATAGCTGTCTTTATTGGTGTCGGTATACTTGTTTTGGGATATGTATCAGCAAAATAGTATGGATATTGTTGTTTTTTTTGTGTATTTTTGGTGGAGAATTGAAACTGTTATCATTATGAGAAGACTGAAATTGATGTTTTTATGTGTTTTTATGTGTGTTGCAAGTGTAAATGCTGTTGAACGTGTTGTTTATGGTGAAAATTCTCGACTTGAACGAGTTGATATATCGGTTCCAT
>CAZTFX010000156.1:0-1017 GCA_964613095.1 uncultured Muribaculaceae bacterium
TAAAAAAGAAGTCGCACATTGACATACTGGTAACGCAAATCAAAAAAAAGAAAATAACTCGAGAAAAAGAGAAACCGAGTTCAAAACCTATACAATAGTCGGTGCTAAAAAAGTATTGACGAAAAAAGATAGAAAGTAGAGCACGAGAAAAAAGAAAAAGGAAAGCAAATAAGGGCGCATGGGGGATGCCTGTGGCTCTCAGAGGCGAAGAAGGACGTGATAAGCTGCGAAAAGCTGCGGGTATCGGCAAATACGACTTGATCCGCAGATGTCCGAATGGGGAAACCCGTCGCAAGCGATTGCGACATCATGCCAAGCATGAAGCGAACGCGGGGAACTGAAACATCTAAGTACCCGTAGGAGAAGAAAACAAAAGTGATTCCGCAAGTAGTGGCGAGCGAACGCGGAGCAGCCCAAACCGCAGTTGTTTCGGCAACTGCGGTGTAGTAGGGCCGACGCCGAATTTGAAATAAAAGATAGTCGAAGCAAATGGAAATTTGCACCGCAGAGAGTGAAAGTCTCGTAGGCGAAATTTTGAGTTTCAAGTTAGTCGGTACCTGAGTAGCGCGGGACACGAGAAATCCTGTGTGAATCAACGGGGCCCACCCCGTAAGGCTAAATACTCCTGAGAGACCGATAGTGAACGAGTACCGTGAGGGAAAGGTGAAAAGAACCTCGAACAGAGGAGTGAAAAAGACCCTGAAACCATGCGCCTACAAGCGGTTGGAGCAGCGCAATGCTGTGACAGCGTGCCTTTTGCATAATGAACCTACGAGTTACGGTGTCAGGCGAGGCTAAGAGAGAAGACTTTCGGAGCCGGAGCGAAAGCGAGTCCGAAAAGGGCGTGTTATAGTCTGTTGCCGTAGACGCGAAACCAAGTGATCTACCCTTGGTCAGGTTGAAGGTGGGGTAAAGCCCACTGGAGGACCGCACCGATAAGCGTTGAAAAGCTTCCGGATGAACTGAGGGTAGGAGTGAAAGGCCAATCAAACTTGGAGATAGCTCGTACTCCCCGAA